>JBJTYK010000139.1:0-7934 GCA_046082745.1 Actinomycetota bacterium
CCCCATTCCGCGTTGGTCTGCACGATGGCGCCGTCGGGGCCGAGCACGGCGATGGACGACGGAATGGAATCGAGAATGTGCTGCAGCCGCTCCTCGCCGCGCTTCACTTCCGTCACGTCGATGACGCTCACGATGACGCCATTCACGCCCATCTCGCCGGTTAGGTACGGCAGCACCTTCACGTGCAGATGCGAACCGTCTGGCGCCTGCACCTCGTGTGACTCGGGGCCGTGCGCGCTCATCACGCGCCGGCACATGGCCACCAGATCGACCCTCCGGGCTCGAGGACAAGCACTACTACGACCCGCCGAACATGACGTTCCCGTTCGGTTCGTACGCGGTCGGCGTCGAGGTGGATCCGGAGACCGGCGAGTGGAAGGTCGACCGGATGGTCGCGATCGACGACTGCGGCACCCGCATCAACCCGATGATCGTCGAGGGGCAGATCCACGGCGGCCTCACGGAGGGCTACGCGATCGCCGCGATGGAGCTCATCACCTTCGACGAGGAGGGCAACTGCATCGGCTCGAACTTCATGGACTACCTCATCCCGACCGCCTGGGAGACCCCGAAGTTCGAGCTCGGTGAGACCGTCACGCCCTCGCCGCACCACCCGATCGGCGCGAAGGGCGTCGGCGAGTCGCCGACGGTCGGTTCCCCGGCCGCCTACGTGAACGCGGTGATCGACGCGCTCTGGCCGCTCGGCGTGAAGAACATCGACATGCCGCTCACGTCGGCGAAGGTCTGGGAGGCGATCCAGGCGGCGAAGGCCAAGGCCTAGCGTGCGCCCGGAGATCCTTCGGCTCGCCGTCCTCGGGCAAGGAGGGCGCGACCGCGCTCATCACCCGCGAGGGCGCCGTCCACGGCTGGATCGGCGGGGCCTGCGCCGAGCCGACCGTCGTCCGCGAGGCGCTCCGGCTCCTCGGGGAGGGCCGTCCGCAGCTCCTGTTCCTCGGACCGCCGGAGGAGCTCGCCGCGCATCGGCGCGACGGCGTCGTCGCGGTCCCGATCGCGTGCCAGAGCGAGGGCGCGCTGGAGGTGTACATGGAACCCGTGCTCGCACAGCCCCAGGTCGTCGCGGTCGGTCGTTCGCCGGCTGCGAGGGCCGTCGCGGCCCTCGCCGCCGGCCTCGGCTGGCGCGCGACGGTCGTCGACGACGAGGGCACCGCCGACCTGCCCGCGGGGGTCGCCCGCGTCGCGGAGCTCGACCCCGCGACCGTCGACGAGCGCTCGTACGTCGTCGTCGCGACGCAGGGCCACCACGACGAGGACGCGCTCGCGCGCGCGCTCGAGACGCCCGCCGCCTACGTCGGACTCGTCGCGAGCCGCCGGCGCGCGGACGCCGTGCTCGGGTACCTCCGCGAGCGCGGCGTCTCCGACGCCGCGCTCGCCCGCGTCCACGCGCCGGCCGGCCTCGATCTCGGCCGCACGCCGACCGAGGAGATCGCCGTCGCGGTGCTCGCCGAGATCGTCTCCCTCCGCGCGTCGGGTGACCTCGCGGGAGGCGTCGCGGCGACGGTCGAGCGCCAC
This sequence comes from Actinomycetota bacterium, assembly GCA_046082745.1. Taxonomy (GTDB): domain Bacteria; phylum Actinomycetota; class UBA4738; order UBA4738; family HRBIN12; genus JBJTIF01. The sequence continues at coordinate 1,531 of JBJTYK010000139.1, forward strand.
GAGGAGACCGACCCGGTCTGCCGGATGACGGTCGAGGTCGCGGGCGCCCGGTACCGGACCGTCCACGCGGGGCGCACGTACTACTTCTGCGCCGCGGGCTGCCTCGCGCGCTTCGAGGCCGACCCTGCCGCGTACCTCGTCGCCGGCTGATCGCCCGGCGTCGTTGACGGTCCCACCCCCCTCTGCCTGAATGGTGGCGTGGAGGATCGCCTCGCGTCCTGGTGGCTCGACGACGGCATCTGGATCGCCGTCGTCCTCGGCGTGTCCGTGCTCATCACCGTGTTCCTGCGGGCCTTCGTCGGGCGCTTCCGGCGCCGGCTCGAGGGGGCGGCGAGCGCGACCCAGGCCCTCGACCTCCAGCGCGGCGCGACGCTCGGTCACGCGCTCTCGACGTCGCTCATCGTCGTCCTGTGGACGATCACGCTCCTGCTCGTCCTCGACCGCGTCGGGCTGAACCTCGCGCCGCTCATCGCGAGCGCGGGCATCGCGGGCGTCGCGCTCGGGTTCGGCGCGCAGTCGATCGTGAAGGACGCCCTCACCGGGTTCTTCATCCTCCTCGAGAACCAGTTCGGCGTCGGCGACGTCCTCGAGGTCCAGACGACCGCGAACCCGGTCTCGGGCAAGGTCGAGCAGTTCACGCTGCGTTCGACGGTGCTTCGCGCGTTCGACGGGACGCTCCACACGATCCCGAACGGCAACATCCAGGTCGTGAGCAACAAGTCGCGCGGTTGGGCGCGCGCGATCGTCGACGTGCGGTTCGCCTACGGGCAGGACGTCGACGCGGTGCGCGTGATCCTCGAGGAGCTCTTCGACGAGATCCGCCTCGACGAGGAGTTCCGCGACTGGATCATGGACGGCCCGCGGGTCCTCGGGATGGAGACGCTCGGGGACTGGGCGCTCGTGATCCGCGTCGTCGCCGAGACGCGTCCGTCGAAGCGCTTCGACGTCGAGCGGCGCCTGCGCGAGCGGGTCGCCGGACGCCTCGCGGAGCGTGGGATCCGCACGCCGCTGCCGCCCGCGGCGCCGCTCCAGCAGCGCTAGAGGACCCGGCCCGCCGTCCCGTCGTCGGCCACGAGCGGCAGCCCCGCGCCCGCCCACGCGGCGAGCCCGCCGACGAGGTTCGCGGCGTCGTGGCCGCGGCCGACCAGGAGCAGCGTCCCGAGTTCGCTCCGCGCCCCGGACCGGCAGACGACCACCGTCGGTCGCGCGGGGTCGAGTCCGGGGTCGGCGCCGGCGAGCAGGTGGTTCAGCTCGAGGTGGACCGATCCCTCGACGTGGCCGGCGGCCCACTCCGCGGGCTCGCGCACGTCGAGGATCTGGACGTCGCCGCGGCGCGCGGCCAGGCCCTGCGGGGTCTCGGTGGGGACGCTCACGCGCGGAGTGTAGCGACGGCGCCCCGTCCGCGGCGGGCGGCGGCTATCGTGGGTCGATGTCCGAGCCCCGCGGTGCCTCCGTCTCGCCGGAGACCTCGATCCAGGGGCTCTTCCTCCTCTTCGGCGTCGCGATCGCCGCGTTCTTCCCGTTCCTCGCGCCGTTCCTCTCGGAGCGGGGGGTGCGTCCCGACGACATCGGCATCGTCGTGGCCGCGATGGCCCTCGCCCGCGTCGTCGCGAACCCGATCTGGGGGCACCTGTCGGACACGTCGATCGGGCGCAAGCGCGCGCTCCAGATCGGCCTCGTCCTCAGCGCCGTCTTCGCGGTCGCGATCTGGGCCTCCGGCGGGTCGTTCGCCGCGCTCCTCGCGACCGCGGTGCTCTTCGCGGGGGTGGGCGGGGCGGTCGGCCCGAACATCGACGCGATGGCGATCGCCCACCTCGGAGAGGACCGGATGCACGAGTACGGTCGGATCCGCGGCTGGGAGAGCCTCGTCTACGGCATCACGGCGCTCGTCCTCGGGGTCGTGCTCGACCGCGTCGGCGTCGACGCCGGGATGCTCGTCTACGCGGTCGCCTGCCTCGTCATGCTCGGCTGGTCCACGACGTTCCGCGTCCCGCAGGTGCGCCACGAGGGCACGCACGGGCGCGCGGGCGCGGTCGGCACGGTGCTCCGCGGGAACCCGCGGTTCCTCGCGTTCCTCGGCGCGACGCTGCTCCTGTGGTTCGGGTTCTCCGGGGCGTGGAACTTCATCGGCCTGAAGATCCTCGACGAGGGGGGCGGCGCGTCGCTCATCGGGCTCGGTGCCGGGCTCGGCGGACTCATCGAGCTGCCGATGATGCGCTCGTCGTCGAACCTCTCCGAACGCTTCGGGGTGCGCGCGGTGTTCGTCGCCGGATGCAGCTGCTACGCGGTCGGGTTCCTGCTCTGGGGGCTCATCGAGGACCCGACGATCGTGTCGATCCTCACGTTCCTCGAGGGCGTCGCCTTCGCGCTCGTGTTCACGATGAGCGTCGTCATCGTCGGCAAGCTCGTGCAGCCGAGCCTGTACTCGACGGGCCAGGCGATCACCGCGACGGTGGGCTTCGGCATCGCTCCCGTCCTCGGCGGCCTCGTCGGGGGCTGGGTCTACGCCCACCTCGGCCCGCAGACGCTCTACCTCGCGGCCTCCGCGATCGCCGCGATCGCCGCCGTCGTCGCCCACCGCGCGCTCGACGACCCGGCGCTCGTGCGCCGCCAGGCGGTCGTGGAGTCCGGCGCGCCCCCGATCGGGGACCTCGAGCCCGAGGCCTGAGCGGGTTCGCCCGGTCGGCGGCCCCGCCGTAGGATGCCCGTCTGGTCCGGATCGGTCCGGGCCGCGAAGGGGGGAGACCGTGGTCAGCGCCTACATCCTCATCCAGACCGAGGTCGGCCGCGCGAGTCACGTCGTGCGCGAGCTCTCGGGGATGGCCGACGTCGTGGCCGTCGACAACGTGACCGGGCCCTACGACGTCATCGCGCGGGGGCAGGGCAAGGACCTCGACGAGCTCGCGAAGAAGGTCGTCATGCCGATCCAGAGCGTCGACGGCGTGACGCGCACGCTCACCTGCCCCGTCATCCAGCTCTGATCCGGCCCCGGGTCCGGCCGACGTGCTGAAGATCCGTCGCGACGCGGAGATCTCCGACGTCGACGGCGGGTGGTTCCGGGCGCGCTGGCACTACGCGTTCGACTCCTACCGCGATCCGGAGTACGTCCGGTTCGGGTCGCTGCGGGTCTTCAACGACGACCGGCTCGTCCCGGGCGCCGTCTGGCCGCTCCATCCCCATCGCGACATCGAGGGCCTCACGTACGTCGTGGAGGGTTCGTTCCGCCACGAGGACGACGTCGGCGGCGCGCCGGGACCGCTGCCCGCGGGCTCGGTCCAGCGGATGACGCTCGGATCCGGCGCGTGGCACTCCGAGCAGAACGCGTCGACGACCGAGCCGATGCGTTTCATCCAGATGTGGATCCTGCCGCGCGAGGCGGGCCTCGCGCCGGGCGTCGAGCAGCGGGTGTTCTCGGAGACCGACCGCACCGACCGCCTCCTCGAGGTGATCTCCGGCGAGGGCGGCGACGCGGTGCTCGTCCACCAGGACGCGCGCGTCCTCGTGGGGCGCCTTTCGGCGGGGGTCGAGGTGGCGCACCCGATCGCGCCGGGTCGCGGCGTCTACCTCTACGTCATCGAGGGGTCGCTGCGGGCGAACGGCGAGGCGATGGCGACGGGCGACGCGGCGCAGGTCGCCGACGAGCTCCTCCTCACGCTCACCGCCGACGCGACGAGCGAGGTCATCCTCGTCGAGGTGGACCTCTCCGCGTGAGCGGACGGTCGCCGGTCCCCGCGAACGAGCTCCCGCCGCGCGTCCTGCGCGAGGAGGTCGTCGTCGTCCTGTCGCTGTCGATCCTCGCGAGCGCGGTGTACGCGTTCCTCTCGCTCCTCGAAGCGCCGATCCGCGGCGAGACCGTCGTGAGCGTCTCGCAGACGGCGTCGTTCCTGCGGCACCTCGCGAACTTCGTCTTCGGCCTCGCCCCGGTCGCGCTCGTGCTCCACCTCGTGCGCCGCAGCGGCGAGGGCCCGGCTGCGCTCGGGCTGCGCTCGGTGCGTCCGCGCCGCGACGTCGCGGCGGGCGTCGGCCTCGCGGCGGTGCTCGGGGCGGGGGGCGCGGGGCTCTACCTCCTCGCCGTCGAGCTCGGCGTGAACCGGTTCGTCGTCCCCGCGCCGCCCGCCGGGTACTGGTGGACGGTCCCGGTCCTGCTCATGACCGCGGTCCGCGCAGCGCTCCTCGAGGAGATCGTCGCGGTCGGCTACCTCGTGACGCGGCTGCGGCAGGCGGGGCGCGCGGAGGTCGTCGCGGTCGGCGCGAGCGCGCTGCTGCGCGCGGCCTACCACCTCTACCAGGGGTGGGGAGGCTTCCTCGGCAACCTCGTGCTCGGTGCGGTGTTCGGCGCCTTCTTCGTGCGGACGCGGCGCACGTGGCCGCTGGTCGTCGCGCACGCGCTCATCGACGTCGGGGCCGGGGCGATCTACCTCGCGTTCGCCGACCGGCTCCCGGGCTTCGGCGGCTGACCTCCGCGGCTACGTCCAGCCGGGGAACCAGGCCCGGAGCGTCCAGGCGTTCGCGTCGAGCTCCTGCGCGACGTACGTCGGCCAGAACAGGACCGTGAGCCCGACCGCGACGACGACGAGGCCGACCGCGAGCGGCGTGTAGCCGCGGAGCGTGAGCTCGCGGAGCATGACGACCATCGCGAGGACGAGGAACGGGACGACCGGCAGCGCGTAGAAGAGGAACTGCGGCCGCGAGACGAGGAACCACGGCAGGTAGAGCGCGGCGAACCCGACGACCGCGACGCCCGCCTGCCACTCGCGCGCCCGCAGCCACACGAGGATCGAGGTCGGGATCGAGAGGAACGCGCCCCAGAAGACCGCGGGGTTCCCGTTCGCGTAGATCACGCGCCGCGCGCCCGCCGGGAGGTATTCGGCGTAGTAGAGGACCGGCCGCGCGAGGACGAGCCACCACCACGCCGCCGACAGGTACGGGTGGATCGGCTTCCCGTCGTCGCCGACCGGGACGAGGCTCCAGTGGTACGACGCGATCGAGGCCTGGAGCGCCGCCCACTCGCGGAGCGACCCGCCGAAGTGGACGAACCATCCCGCGTACGAGGCGGCGTAGGCGAGCGCGGGCACGACGACGAACGCGAGCACGATGCCGAGCCCCTCCCGGCCGAGGGCGTGCGCGAACCAGCGCCAGTCACCCGCCTGCCGGCGCCGCACGCACTCCCAGGCGAAGGCGAGCGCGCCGACGCCGACGATCGCGGCGAGCGCCGACCACTTCGTCGCGACGGCGAGCCCGAGCGCGAGCCCGGCGAGGAACCGGTACGGGCGCCACAGCGGCGAGGGGAGGTCGGGCTGCGCGGGCAGCCAGATCTCGCCGGGGCCGAGGACGGCGACCGACGGCGTTGGCGAGCGCCGCAGGATCCAGCGACGGTCGAGGACGGCGAGGAGGAACGCGAGCGCGATCCAGAGCGTGACGAAGACGTCGAGCATCGCCGTGCGCGACTGGACGATCGACAGCCCCTCGATCGCGAGGAGCGCCCCCGCGAGGAAGGTCCAGAGCGCGCTCCCGAAGAGGACCTGCGCGAGCGCCGCGACGACGACCACGGTGAGGACGCCCGCGATGGCCCCCGGCACCCGCATCGCGAACGCATCGCGTTCCGAGAGGCCGTCGCTCGCGTCGAAGCCGAACGCGAGCTCCCCGAGCGCGATCGCCCACTTGCCCGCGGGCGGGTGGACCCAGGCGCCGGTGTCGAAGCGCTCGCGGTACCAGTACTTCTCGTCCTCGGAGTCGATCGAGCAGCGTTCCGGCGACCATCCGAGGAAGATGCACGCGGATTTCGTGTAGTAGAACTCGTCGAAGATCCGCTCCGGCGGATTCCCGAGGTCCCACAGCCGCAGCCCCGACGCGAGGAGCGCGGCCACGAGGATCGCGACCGCCGGGCGGGCGAGGAGGCCCCGCAGGCCGCGGGGGCGCGTTCCGGCGGGGGCCTGCGCCTCCATGACCGTCGAGCCTACCCCCGGTCTGTGCCACCATCGGGACGTGGCCGGCACGCTCACCATCGTCGGGACCCCGATCGGCAACCTCGGGGACCTCGCACCGCGCGCCCGCGATGCGCTCGCGGCCGCCGACCTCGTCGCCTGCGAGGACACGCGGCGCACCGGGTCGCTCCTTCGGCACCTCGACCTCGACGTCCCGATGCGCTCCCTCTTCGCCGGCAACGAGGAACGCCGGACCGGCGAGGTGCTCGAGGCGCTGCGGTCCGGCAAGGACGTCGCGCTCGTCTCCGACGCGGGGATGCCGGGCATCTCCGACCCGGGCTACCCGCTCGTGCGCGCGTGCATCGAGGAGGGCATCCCCGTCGGCGTCGTGCCCGGACCGTCGGCGGTCACCGCGGCGCTCGTCGTGTCGGGGTTCCCGATGGAGCGCTTCGTCTTCGAGGGGTTCCTGCCGCGGGCGGG
>JBJTYK010000140.1:0-3771 GCA_046082745.1 Actinomycetota bacterium
GGGGCCGCGCGCGGCGACCGCGAGGAGCCGCCCACCCGCGCGCGGCCCCGCCACCACCCGCCACGCGACGCCGTCCCATCCGAGGACGAGCGGGGAGGGTTCGCCGAGCCCGTCGAGGCCCCAGCCGACGGCGTACGCCGAGGTCGCCGAGACGACCGCGACCGCCGACAGGACCGCGTCGCCGGCATCGGGCGTCGGGACGACGCTCCACGCGCCATCCTCGAGGCGCGCCGCGAGGGGGCTCCGGGCTCCGCCGTCGACGACGCTCCAGCCCACGGCCCACCCGCCGCCGCCCGCGAGGTCGACGTCGATGAGGACGTCGCCGCGCGCGCCGACCGCGGGGAGGTCCGAAGCGAGGAACGCGTCGCCGTCGAGCCGCCCGACGATCGCGCGATCGGTCGCGTCGGCGGTGCGCCTGCCGACCGACCAGACGCCGACCTCCGGCGACGCGCCGACGCCGAACCACTCCGCGACGACGCCCTCGAGGCCCTCGGTCAGGATCGGCGTCCACGCGTTCCCGTCCCAGGAGACCGCGAACGGCGTCGAAGCGCGGGTCGATCCGACGGCCCACGCGTCGCCACCCGAGGACCACGCGCCGTCGCGGAGCGCGGCGACGTCGTGGAGGCCGGTCGTCTCCGTCTCGGAGGCGACCGGGACGGGGATGTCCTGCCAGTCCGAACCGTCCCAGCGGAACGCGACGGGCAGTCCCTGCGCCGCCGCGTAGCGGGAGCCGACCGCGATCGCGCCCGCGCCGTCGATCGCGAGTCGCCGCAGCACGACGAGCGGCGCTCGGCCCGCGTCGGGGGTGTCGAGGCGGCAGTCCCCGAGGCCGAGATAGGACCGCCCGGACGGCGTGAGCGCGAACGCGACGACGAGCGCGAGGATCGCGAGCGCTGCTGCGGTCACGCGGAGCGGTCGTCGCACGGTCGTCCCTCCGGGAGGCTCGCGGTGCGACGTAGGATACAGGGATGCCGAGGCCGATCCGGTTCCGCGCGCTCGCGGCCGTCGCGCTCGCGCTCGTCGTCGCGGCGTGTTCGTCGGGCGGCGACCTCGCCGACCCCGACAGCGGCGCGTTCACCGAGGGCTACAACGGCAAGCGCTTCCAGCTCGGCGACCGCTCCCCGATCCCCCGCGTGACCGCCTACCCGAGCCCGACGGCGTTCGCGGAGCCCTCGCCGATCGACCACGTCATCTTCGTCATCAAGGAGAACCGCACGTTCGACCACTACTTCGGCCGCTACCCCGGCGCCGACGGCGCGACCGAGGGCCGCATCATCGACGGCTCGACGGTGCCGCTGCGGCCGGCCCCGGACGTGATGACGAAGCCCATCACCCACGGGTTCTGGTCGGGGCTCTACTCCGTGGACGGCGGGCGCATGGACGGCTTCAACACGATCACCGGCGGCGAGGACCTCGACGGCTACGTGCAGTTCGACCGTGCGGGGATCCCGAACTACTGGGCCTACGCCGACCGGTTCGTGCTCGCCGACGCGTTCTTCTCGTCGATGTACGGTCCGACGTTCCCCGAGCACCTCTACACGGTCGCGGCGAGCTCGTACGGGATCATGGACAACAAGGCGCAGCGCGAGCCGACGCCGGGGCGCTACTGCGACGACGATTCGGCCTACACGCCCGCGTTCCCGCAGGACCTCGCCGAGGAGGACCTCGAGCGGATCCGCGAGCTCGAGAACTTCATCGTCGACGGGAGTCCCGACTCCCTGCGCCAGATCTCCGAGTACCTCGTGGACGTCCGGGACTGCCTCGACCTGCCGACGCTCCCGGAGGCGCTCACCGACGCCGGGATCTCGTGGCGGTTCTACTCCGACCCCGTCTTCCCGATCGGCGACATCATGCGGGCGATCCGTCGCGTCCGGTACTCGCCGATGTGGAACAACGTCGTGCCGAGCGAGGGCTTCCTCGACGACATCTCCGCGGGCCGGCTCGCCGAGGTCTCGTGGGTGAACCCGCCCGCCCCGTACAACGAGCACCCGATCCTCCCGAACCGCGTCCAGAGCGTCTGCGCGGGCGAGAACTGGACCGTCGAGATGATGAACCGGCTCCAGGCGAGCCCCGTGTGGGCATCGACCGCGGTCGTGATCGTCTGGGACGACTTCGGCGGCTTCTACGACCACGCGCCGCCGCCGCTCTACGACATCATGGGCCTCGGTCCGCGGGTGCCCGCGCTCGTGCTCTCGCCGTGGACCCGCAAGGGCGACAACCCCCTCGGCGGCGCGATCGACTCGCACACGTACGAGTTCTCCTCGGTCCTCGCGTTCATCGAGGGCATCTTCGGCATCGACCCGCTCACCGAGCGCGACGCGAACGCCGATCCCCTCACCGGGGCGTTCGACTTCACGCGGGAACCCGATCTCGAGCCGCTCACGCTGCCACTGCGCACCGACTGCCCGTACGGCCTCGCGCCGCCCTTCGGGAGCCAGGACAACCGGGAGGCCTAGCCCTCCGCCGCGAGGATCGCCGCGACCGAGCGCGGGAACAGGTCCGGCGTGAGCGGGTCGACGAGCACCCGGAGCACGGTCCCGTCGGCCGCGATGACGACCGTCGTCGGCACGATGGCGCTCCCCGTGCCGAGGTAGGCGATGCCGTCGGGATCGAGGCCGGCCGCGGCGAAGCGCACGTCGCTCCCCGCGAGGAACGCGCGCGCGTCCGCGGGCGCGTCGGAGACCATCGCCGCGACGACGTCGACGCCGGGCACCCCCGCGACGAGGTTCCGCAGGGCCTCGAGCTGTCGCTCGCAGCCGTCGAGGCACCACGACGCGAGGAACGCGAGCACGACGGGACGGCCGCGGAGGTCGCCGAGGCGCACCGGCCCGCCGTCGAGCGCCGCGAGCGTGACGTCGGGCGCCGGCTCGCCGACGACGAAGCGGTCGACCGCGACCTGCGGCGCGGCGCCGGCGCGGATGGCGTCGGGGCCGGGGCGGTAGACGAACACGTCCTCGACGCGCTCGGCCTCCCAGCCCATCGCGACGTCGAGCAGGACGCGGAACTGCGGCTGCGCGCGCTCGTCGACGAGGATCGTGCGCACCCCCTGGTAGGCGAACCATCGCGCGAGGTCGCCGGGCGCGGGCCACCGGCGGCTCGGGTGGTCGAGCGCGAGCCCGCGGCTGCCGGGGATGCCCGCGTAGGGGCGCGGGATCGGGCCGAGGTAGCCCTGGGAGAGCCGGAAGCCCTGCCCCGACTCCACCTGCCACACGAGTTCCTCGCCGTGCGCCGCGGGGACGGCGTAGACGACCTCGTCGGGCTCGAGCGCCCGCTGCCACGCGCCCGTCGCGACGAAGCGCGGCACGCGGAGTTCCGGTCGGTACGGCGGCGACGAGAGGTCGGGCAGGAGCGCGACCGCGCCGACGACGACGATCGCCCAGCGCAGGACGGCGCGCCGACCGGGTGACGCGAGCCACATCGCGAGCACGACGGACACGCCGATCGCCATGTACGCGGTGAAGCGCTGCGGCGTGGCGTGTTCGAACAGCGGCAGCCGCGCGAGCAGGTCCCCCGGGAGCCACCCGCGTTCCTCGCCGAACACGTGGAGGATCGGCCCGAGCGACAGGAGCGCGGCGAGGGCGACGAACGCGAGGACGAGCAGGGTCGCGCGCCGCCGACGGCCCTCCCACGCGGCGAACAGGAGCGCGAGGCCGAGCGGCACGCCGAGGTACCCGCCGTCCTCGACGATGCTCGACGTGAAGCGCGCGGTGGGGGACGAGGAGGGGGAGGCAAAGAAGAGGGGGGGCCTCCCCACAAAGACAAAAACAAAAA
>JBJTYK010000141.1:0-8670 GCA_046082745.1 Actinomycetota bacterium
GGGGATGGTCTTCCTCTACGTGCGCCGCGATCGGATCGCGGAGATGGAACCCGCGCTCACCGGCTGGTTCGGACAGCGCGAGCCGTTCGCGTTCGACCTGGAGCACCTCGACTACCACCCGACCGCGCGTCGTTTCGAGCACGGCACGCCGCCCGCGCCGGTGTTCTACCTCGCCCAGGCGGGGCTCGACATCATCAACGAGGTCACGCCGGAACGGATCCGCGCTCGCCAGGGCGAGCTGACCGACCACGTGATCGCCTGCGCACCGCGCGGGCCTCGCGGTCCGGACCCCGCGCGACCGGACCGCTCGGGGGGGCGTCGTGAACGTCGGGGTCGGACCCGAGGCCGGGAAGATCTGCCACGCCCTCCTCGAGCGCGACGTCTGTACGGACTACCGCGGCGACGGGCTCCGGATCTCGCCGCACTTCTTCAACACCGAGGACGACATCGAGCGCTGCTTCGCCGCGCTCTCCGACCTCGGCGTCGGCGACGCCTAGCCCGGCGCCCCGACGACCCGTCCCGCCCGGACGATGAGGGCGAGGTCCTCGAAGGCGGTGAGGTCCTCGCGCGGGTCGGACCCGAGCGCGATGAGGTCCGCGGGCGCGCCCGGTCGGAGGGGCCCGAGCGCGATCGCGGCGAGGAGGTCCTCCGCGGAGAGCCCGGCATCGCGGAGCAGGAAGAGTTCCCGGAGGTGGATGCCCGGCGGGATCGGGCCGTTGCCGAGATCGGTGCCGTAGACGACGGTGCCGCCGGCGGCGTGGAACCGCGCGAGGTTGTCGAGCGCGGTGCGGATCTCGGGGGTGTCGCTCCCCCATCCGTGGATGTCGAGCGTCGAGACGATGCGCGTCGTCGCCGCGAGCGCCGGGACGAGGGCGTCGGGCAACCGCTCCGTCCACGGGGTGTGGGCGAGTTCCGCGACGCCCGCGCCGAGCGCGCGCTCGACCTGGCCGGGACCCTCGCAGTGCGCGGTGACCGGCAGGCCGCGCGCCGTGGCGGCCGCGACGATTGCGGCGAGCTCCGCGTCACCGAGCGTCGGCCCCGCCGCGGCGTTCAGCGCCACCTTGATCGCGGCCGCACCGCGGGCGGCGAGCGCCGCCACCGCGGACTCGGCCTCCTCGGGTGACGCGACCTCGCGGCCCGTCCCCGCGGGCGCCCATCCCGACCGCGTCGGGTAGCCGCCGACCCCCGTGAGCATCGGTCCCGCGGCGCGCACGAGCGGTCCGGTGAAGGTCGGGAGCTCGCTCGCGTCGGCCATCGCGAAGATCTCGTCGGACGGCCAGCCGAGGTCGCGCACCGCCGTGACGCCGCCCGCGAGGACGGCGCCGGGGTCGGCCAGCCCGATGTGGACGTGCCGATCGGCCGCGGCCGGCATGAGGAACCCGTCGACCTCGAGGACGTCGACCTCGGGGCGCAGCGACCCGGCGGGTCCGACCGCCGCGACGACGCCGCCCTCGACGAGCACCTCGGCGTCCGTGACGGTCCGGCCCGCGCCGAGCCAGGCCACCGGCGCGCGGACCGCGAGCGGGCTCAGCCCGGCACCCCCGCCGCGCGGAGCCGCTTGAGCTCCTTGCGCAGATCGACGACCTCGTCGCGGATCCGCGCCGCGTACTCGAACCGCAGGTCCTTCGCGGCCTCGTGCATCTCCTCCTCGAGGCTGCGGATCAGCCGCTCGAGCTCCTCGGTCGGCATCTCCTCGCGCGCGGGAGCGCGCCGGCGTTCCTTCGGGGCGGTCGAGCCCTCCCCCATCGTGAGGAGGATGTCGGAGACCTTCTTCCGGATCGAGGTCGGGTCGATGCCGTTGACGCGGTTGTACTCGAGCTGGATCCGCCGACGCCGCTGCGTCTCGTCGATCGCGGCGCGCATCGAATCGGTGACGGTGTCGGCGTACATGAGCACGGTGCCTTCGACGTTGCGGGCCGCGCGGCCGATCGTCTGGATGAGCGAGGTCTGCGACCGCAGGAAGCCCTCCTTGTCGGCGTCGAGGATCGCGACGAGCGAGACCTCCGGCAGGTCGAGCCCCTCGCGGAGGAGGTTGATGCCCACGAGGACGTCGAATTCCCCGAGGCGCAGGTCGCGGAGGATCTCGATCCGGTGGATCGTGTCGATGTCGGAGTGGAGGTACCGGACGCGGATCCCCGTCTCGAGGAGATAGTCGGTGAGGTCCTCGGCCATCTTCTTCGTGAGCGTCGTGACGAGCGTGCGCGCCCCCGCCTCGGTGCGCCGCCGGATCTCCTCGATGAGGTCGTCGACCTGGCCCCGCGTCGGGCGCACCTGGACCTCGGGGTCGATGAGGCCGGTCGGTCGCACGATCTGCTCGGCGACCCGCTGGCTCACGGCCCGCTCGTGGTCCCCCGGCGTGGCCGACATGTAGACGACCTGGCGGACGCGTTCCTCGAACTCCTCGAACCGGAGCGGCCGGTTGTCGAGCGCCGACGGGAGGCGGAACCCGAAATCGACGAGGGTCTGCTTGCGGCTGCGATCGCCCTCGAACATCCCCCGGATCTGCGGGACGGTCACGTGCGACTCGTCGAGGACGCAGAGCCAGTCGTCGGGGAAGTAGTCGAGGAGCGTGTACGGGGCCTCCCCCGGCGAGCGGCCGTCGATGTGCCGCGAGTAGTTCTCGATGCCCGAACAGAACCCCATCTCGCGGAGCATCTCGAGGTCGTAGTTCGTGCGCATCCGCAACCGCTCGCCCTCGAGGAGCTTGCCCTGTCGCTCGAACGTCGCGAGCCGCTCGGCGAGCTCGGCCTCGATGCCGGCGACGGCCGCGCGCAGGCGCTCGTCGGACGCCACGTAGTGCGTCGCGGGGTAGACGGTCACCTCGGGGAGCTCGGCGTAGACCTCCCCCGTCAGCGGGTCGAAGCGGGTGATGCGCTCGATCTCGTCGCCCCACCACTCGATCCGCAGTCCGGACTCCTCGTAGGCCGGGAAGACCTCGAGGGTGTCGCCTTGGACCCGGAACGTCCCCCGCGTCGCGGCGAGCTGGTTGCGCTGGTACTGGATGTCGACGAGCCGCTGGACCGCGAAGTCGCGGTCGGTCGCGACGCCGCGGTGGACCCGCAGGATCTGGCCGAGGTACTCGTCGGGCGAGCCGAGGCCGTAGATCGCGGAGACGCTCGCGACGATGAGGACGTCCTCCCGGGTGAGGAGCGCGGCGGTCGCCGAGTGACGCAGCCGTTCGATCTCGTCGTTGATCGAGGAGTCCTTCTCGATGAACGTGTCGGTCTGCGGGACGTAGGCCTCGGGCTGGTAGTAGTCGTAGTACGACACGAAGTACTCGACGGCGTTGTCGGGGAAGAACTCGCGGAACTCGTTCGCGAGCTGGGCCGCGAGCGACTTGTTCGGCGCCATGACGAGGGTCGGGCGCTGGAGGCGCTCGACGACCTGGGCGATCGTGAAGGTCTTCCCCGTGCCCGTCGCGCCGAGGAGGGTGAGGTGCCGCTCCCCCGCGCGCAGGCCCTCGACGAGGGCATCGACCGCCGCGGGCTGGTCGCCGGCGGGGGCGAACTCGGCGTGGATGCGGAAGGGGGGCACGCGCCGATTCTAGGCGGGCGCCCCGACGCCGCTAGAGGCGGCCCGCGTCGAGGATGCGCTGGAGGAAGCGCCGGGTGCGCTCCTCGCACGGCGCGGAGAAGATCTGCCCGGGCGGTCCCTCCTCGATGATGCGACCGCCGTCGAGGAAGGCGACCCGGTTCGCGATGTCGCGGGCGAAGCCCATCTCGTGCGTCGCGATGACCATCGTCATCCCGCCCGCGGCGAGTTCGCGGATCACGCCGAGGACCTCCGCGACGAGCTCGGGGTCGAGCGCGCTCGTCACCTCGTCGAGGAGGAGGACGTCGGGGTCCATCGCGAGCGCCCGGACGATCGCCGCCCGCTGCTGCTGGCCGCCGGAGAGCCGGTCGGGGTACTCGTCGCGCTTGTCGAGCAGGCCGAAGCGCTGCAGGAGCTCCTCCGCGCGCGAGCGGGCGTCCGCCGGTGCGAGCCCGAGGACCTTCTCCGGGGCGAGCGTCACGTTGCGCAGGACGGTCATGTGCGGGAAGAGGTTGAAGGCCTGGAACACGATGCCGATCCGCCGCCGGACCCGATCGACGTCCGCTCCCGCACCGGTGATCTCCTGGCCGTCGATCCGGATCTCGCCGTCGTCGATCGGCTCGAGCCGGTTCAGGCACCGCAGGAGCGTCGACTTCCCGGAGCCGCTCGCGCCGATCAGGCAGACGACCTCGTGCGCGCGGACCGTGAGGTCGACCCCGTCCAGGACGACGAGGTCGCCGAAGGACTTCCGCAGCCCCCGAACGACGATGCGGTCGATGCCGGGCTCGCTCACCCGTCACCGCCTGCCAGCCGGCGCGCCTGGTCGCGCGCGATGAGCCAGTCGACGAAGCGCGCCTGCGGGATCGTGATGACGACGAAGACGATCGCGAGCGCGACGTAGGGCGTGAAGTTGAACAGGCTCGCCTGGAGGATCTGCGCCTGGCGCAGCGCCTCCGTCACCCCGAGGAACGCGACGAGGGCGGTGTCCTTCTGGAGGCCGATGAAGTCGTTCAGGAGCGGCGGGACGACCCGCCGGACCGCCTGCGGCAGGACGACGTAGCGCGTCGCCTGCCACCGGCCGAGGCCGAGCGAGCGGGCCGCCGCGACCTGACTCGGGTGGATCGACTGGATGCCCGCCCGGTAGACCTCGGAGACGTACGCGGCGTACACGAGGCTCAGCGCGACGATCGCCCAGAAGAAGTCCGAGTTCGGGACGCCGCGGAGGTCGAGCGCCGGCATCCCGTACCCGAGGAGCGCGATGACGAGGAGCGTCGGCACACCCCGGAAGAAGTCCGCGTAGGCGGTCGCGAGGAGCCGGACCGGGGTGAAGAGCGGCCCCGGCAGGCTCCGCAGGACGGCGATCGCGAGCCCGAGCACGAGGATGATCGCCTCGGCGAGGAGGAACATCGCGACGTTCGTGCCGAACTTCTCGGCGATCTTCGGGAGCCCGTCGACGAGGACGGGCCAGTTGAAGAACTGGTCGCGGACGCCGTTCGGTTCGGACCAGCCGGGCGACCGCACGATGAGGAGGGCGAGGCCCCCGAACACGACGACCGTGCTCAGGACGGCGATCCGGACCCGCTTCCCCTCGGTCGAGCCGAGGATCCGCGAGGACCGGGCCCCGCTCATCGCGACCCGCGGCTCAGGAGAAGGTCGGGACCGACGTGTCCGTCACGAGCCACTGCGACTTCAGGGCGTCGAGCGTGCCCGCGGCGCGGAGCTCCTCGATCGCGAGGTCGACGCAGGTCCGCAGCGGGTTGCCGAGCTGGAACGTGAGGCCGAACTGCTCCTGCTCGCCACCGAGCGCCGGGAACTGCCCGACGACGACGTCCGCGTAGCCGTAGAAGGCGGTCGGGTAGTCGACGACGACCGCGTCGAGCTGGCCGTTCTCGAGGTCCTGGAGCGCGAGGTCGAGGTCGTCGTACGCGCCCGGCTCGACGTTCGGCTGGACGAGCTCCTCGATGACCTGGAGGCTCGTCGTGCCTACCGGCGCGCCGAGGCGGAGGTCCTTCAGGCCCTCGAGCGTCGTCACGCCGATCGCCGGCGAACCCTCGTTCGCGATGAGCGCCTGGTTCACGTCGAAGTAGCCGACGCTGAAATCGACCGCCTGCGCGCGCTTCGCGGTGATCGAGACCTGCTGCATCGCGAAGTCGAACTCCTTGTCACCGGGCGCGAAGGACTGCCCGAAGCGGATCCCGATCCACGCCACCTGGTCCGCGGACAGCCCGAGCTGCGCCGCGAGCGCGTACGCGAAGGCGGACTCGTACCCCTCGCCGCTGTAGGGGTCACCGGTGTAGTCGAAGACCTCCCACTCGGCACCCTGCGGGGTGGCCGCTCCGCCGTACCAGGGCTTGTAGGCCGGGTTGCCGGTCGCGATCGTGAGGGACCCGTCGGCGTAGAGCACGGAGGGGTCGGCCGCGAGGCACTCAGCCGCGGTCTGCGCCGTCGGCTCCGGGGCCTCCGTCGCGGGAGCGCCGGTCTCCTGCGGCTCGGGCGTCGAGGAGGAACACGAAGCGAGCAGCACGGTCGCGACGGCGATGACCGAGAACAGTCTGCGCATGGTTCCCTCCCCGATGGACCGGCCGACGGTCGACCGGAGCGAGGAGCCTAGCACAGGGCCCCCGCGCGCCCGGTCAGCGCTCGACGACGAACCCCGCCCGCTTGTCGACGACGCCGCGGAGCGGGGCTCCGCGCAGGAACCGATCGAGGTTCTCGACGAACCGCTCGACGACGGCCTCGCGCCAGCCCCCGAACGCGGCCCCCGAGTGCGGCGACAGGAGGACGTTCGGGAGGTCCCACAGGGGGCTCGACGCCGGGAGCGGCTCGACCTCCGTGACGCCGAGCGCCGCGGCGCCGAGCCGCCCGGCGCGGAGCGCCGCCACGAGGGCGTCCTCGTCGACCGCGCTCCCCCGCCCGACGTTCACGAACCGGGTCCCGGGCCGCATCGCGGCGAACGCCCCGACATCGAAGACCCGCTCGGTCTGCGGGGTCGCCGGCAGCACGTTCACGACGACGTCGGCCCACCCGAGCGCCTCGGGGAGTTCGTCGATGCCGAGGATCGCGCCGAAGACCGGGTCGCCCGTCCGCGCGCGCCGCCCGACGCCGCGCACCTGGAGCCCGAGGCTCCGGGCGGCGCGCGCCACCTGGCGGCCGATCGAACCCGGACCCACGACGAGGAGCCGCCGACCCGACAGGAGTTCCACCTCGCGCGGCTCCCAGCGGTGCTCGCGCCGGCGTTCGACGAGGCCGCCGAGGTCCTTCGCGAAGAAGAGTACGGCCGCGAGCGTCCACTCCGCGACCGCGGCATCGAAGACGCCGCGCGCGTTCGTGAGGACGACCTCGCTCTCGACGAGCGCGGGGAACAGGAGCGACTCCACCCCGGCCCACGGGCTCTGCACCCAGCGAAGCGCCGTCGCGTGCGGCCATGCGCCCTCGAGGAGGTCGCCGCGCCACGCGAACACGATCTCCGCGTCGGCGATGTCCCGCTCCGCGGCCGCGGCGTCGTCGGCGAACCGCAGCTCGACGTGGTCGCGGACGAGGTCGATGCCGGGCGGAGCCGCGGACGCCGTCGTCCCGAGGACGAGGACCGCGGTCACAGCGGTCGCCGGCCGCCGAAGCCCGCGTCCACCGGGTGCCACCACGCGATCGCGGGCTCCGGCTCGCGCCAGCACAGGAACACGGCTTCGCCGTCGCGCTCCGCGGGGAAGTCGAGGAGCGCGGGGTCGACGTCCCGAAGCAGCACGCCCTCGCGCGCGACCTTTTCAACCTCGCGCGCGAGCAGCTGCTGCGCGGAGCGGTAGCCGGCGCCGGGGTGATGGCCGCCGCCGTCGGACTCCACCGCTCCCCGCACGCGTTCCGCGGTCTCGAGCATCGTCCGTCGCGCGTCGCGGATGTCGGGCAACCGAGGCCGGATCGCGGCGAGCGCGACCTCCGCCTCCGCGACCGTGAACCGCCGCTCCGTCACCCGCCCACCCCGAGGGTCGCGGGCAGGTCGGTGAGCGAGCGGATGCGGTCCGCGGCGATCCCCTCGTGACGGTCGCGACGGTCGATGAGGACCGCGCGCATGCCGAGCGCGGACGAAGGGACGACGTCGAACTCGGGGCTGTCGCCCACGTAGGCGGACTCCCCCGGGGCCGCGCCGAGCCGCTCCATCGCGAGGAGGAAGATCCTCGGGTCGGGCTTCTCGAGTCCCTCGATGCCGGAGACCACGCGGACCTCGAAGTACTCGGCGATGCCGAGGGCGACCAGCAGCGCCTCGAGCCATTCCTCGAAGTTCGAGACGAGGCCGAGCCGCACGCCCGCCCCCCGGAGCGCGTCGAGCGTCGGCAGCACGTCGTCGAAGAGCCGGTAGTTCGCGAGGTCGGTGAACGTCGCGTACAGGAGATCCACGAGGTCGTCGCCGGGCGGGAGGCCGAGGTCCTCGAGGACCGCCCGGTAGACGCCGTGCCAGAAGCGTCGCGACGACGTGGCGCTCGTAGTCCAGAGGTCGCCCTCGCGCGCCGCGCTCGAGAAGTGCGCGGCGATGACCGGTGCCCGGCGATGGACCTCCTCGGGGTCGAGCGGGTGCCCGGCCTCGACGAGCGTGGACGCGAGGAGGTCGGTGAACGTCGGGTGCGCGTGGAGGAGGGTCTCGCCGGCGTCGAAGAAGACGGTGGTGACGGTCACGACCGAAGGATACGGGGCGCGGTCAGGGACGCGCGCGCCGACGGAGTTCCGTCCAGAGGCCCGCGACGCGGGCCTCGAGGTCCGCCTCGCTGCCGCCGTTGTCCACGACGAGGTCGGCGGCCGCGAGGCGAGCCTCATCCGATGCCTGCGCCGCCATCCGGGCGCGCGCCTCCGCCTCGGGCATGCCGCGACGGGCGGCGAGCCTCGCGAGGCGCTCCGCCTGCGGCGCGGTCACGACGACGAGCAGGTCGAACCCGGCCGCCGATCCCGTCTCGACGAGGAGCGGCGCGGCGAAGACGACGACGGCGTCGGTGTCGGCGAGCGGCGCGCAGGCCTCCGCGAGGAGGCGGCGGACCTCCGGATGGACGATCGCCTCGAGGTCGGCGCGGGGGGGCGGGTTGGGGGAAAAAACCCCCGCGAGGGCCTCCCAGTCGGCCCGGCCGCCCAGGGCCACCACCATACGGAAACACGCCA
>JBJTYK010000142.1:0-4778 GCA_046082745.1 Actinomycetota bacterium
CGCAGCGCGGACCGCCCCGACCCTCTACCATCCGGGCCGGAGGGCAGCGTGAGCGTCGGGGAGACGATGGACGCGGCGACGATCCTGCGGGGCGATCCGCGCCGCCAGCGGCGGGAACGCCGCGTCCGAGCCGTCTTCCTCGTCGCCGCGTCGGTCGCCCTCGCGGTGAGCGCGGCGATCGTCGTCTCCCTCATCGGTCGCGCGGGGCACTTCGCCCTGAACATCGACCCGTCGGCGCTCTGGTCGCGCGGCTGGTTCCCGCGCCGGGGGATGTACGACCTCCGCACGATCTTCGTGGGATCGTTCCTCGTCGCCGGGGTCGCCATGCTCGTGGCCGCGCCGCTCGGGCTCGGGGCGGCGGTGTTCCTCTCGGAGTACGCGAGCCCGCGGACACGTCGGTCCGTGAAGCCGGTCCTCGAGGTGCTCGCCGGGATCCCGAGCGTCGTCATGGGCTTCTTCGCCCTCACCGTGATCAGCCCGGGCGTCGTGCAGCGCCTCGTCGCGGACGCCACCCTCTTCAACCTCGCCGCGGCCGGCCTCGCCGTGGGCCTGCTCGTCGTGCCGCTCGTCGCCTCGATCGCGGAGGACGCCCTCCACGCCGTCCCGCGCGGGATGCGCGAGGCCTCCTACGGGCTCGGGGCGCGTCGGCGCACGACGAGCCTGCGGATCGTCGCCCCCGCGGCCGTCTCCGGCATCATCGCGGCCCTCATCGTCGGCGTCTCGCGCGCGATCGGCGAGACGATGGTCGTCGCGATCGCCGCGGGCGGGACGGGCGGCTCGCTGTTCTCCCTCGACCTGTTCCGCCCGGGCCAGACCGCGACCGCCGCGATGACGGCGCTCGCGACCGGTTCCGACCAGGTGAAGGGCGAGGCGCTCACCTTCGAGAGCCTCTTCTTCGTCGGGTTCCTCCTCTTCGCGCTCACGCTCGCCCTGAACGTCGTGAGCGAGCGCACGGTCCGGCGTCTGCGGCGGCGCTACTGATGGCGGCCCTCGCGTCGACGGCGACCCGCGAGGCGGTCGCGCGCTCCCTCCGCGGCCGCGGCCGCGACTGGATCGGAGCCCTGTTCCACGGCGCGCTCCTCGCGAGCCTCGCCCTGACGCTCGGCGTGCTCGTCACGCTGCTCGCGGACATCGCGCGCCGGGGCATCCCGGTGCTCGCCGAACGCGGCGCGTCCTTCTTCTCGGTGGGCTACTCGACGATCCCGTCCCGCGCCGGCGTGGGGCAGGCCCTCATCGGCTCGGCGTTCCTCATGGGGACGGTCGTCGTGGTGGCGTTCCCGATCGGGATCGCGGCGGCGGTCTACCTCGAGGAGTACGCGGCCGACACGCGGTTCACGCGCATCCTCAACGCGAACATCCGCAACCTCGCCGGCGTCCCGTCGATCGTCTACGGCCTGCTCGGTCTGTCGCTGTTCGTGAAGGTCCTCGGCCCGCTCACCGGGGGGCCGACGATGCTCTCCGGCGGACTCACGCTCGCGATCCTCGTGATGCCGATCGTGATCATCACGACGGCCGAGGCCCTGCGCGCGGTCCCGGACTCGATCCGCGAGGCCGGGTTCGGCGTGGGCGCGACCCGTTGGGAGGTCATCCGGAGCCACGTGCTCCCCGCGGCCGCCCCCGGGGTCCTCACGGGCGTCATCCTGTCGCTCGCCCGCGCCTTCGGGGAGACGGCGCCGCTCATCCTCGCGGGCGCGAAGCTCGGCTTCTTCGCGAGCGGAACCGGCGGCCTCGCGAGCCAGCTGACCGGCCCGTACACGTCGCTGCCGACGGTCGCGTTCCTCTTCTCGCGCCAGCCGAACCCCGACTTCCAGGCCCTCGCCGGTGCCGCGGCGCTCGTGCTCCTCGTCGTCCTGCTCGCTCTAAACTCGGTGGCCATCACCCTCCGGACGCGCTTCGAGCGGGGACGGTGAGGGGATGCGGATCATCGAACCGACGGAGGCGGTGCGTATGGTGACGACGGTCGGGGAGGTCGAGGAGACGCCGCGCACCCCCGAGATCGTCCTCGACGTCGAGGACCTCTCGGTCTTCTACGGCGACTTCCGCGCCGTCCGCGACGTGAATCTCGCGATCCCGGCGAACCGCATCACCGCCCTCATCGGTCCGTCGGGATGCGGCAAGACCACCGTGCTCCGGTGCCTGAACCGGATGAACGACCTCGTGGAGGGCGCCCGCATCCACGGCGAGGTGCGCTACCACGGCGTGAACCTCTACGGTCGCGAGGTCGACCCGGTCGAGGTCCGGCGTCGGATCGGGATGGTGTTCCAGAAGCCGAACCCGTTCCCGAAATCGATCTACGACAACATCGCGTTCGGGCCGCGCATCGCCGGTCGGCGCGAGGACCTCGACGAGCTCGTCGAGCGGAGCCTGCGTCGTGCGGCGCTCTGGGACGAGGTGAAGGACAAGCTCGACGGCTCGGCGATGGCGCTCTCGGGCGGGCAGCAGCAGCGCCTGTGCATCGCCCGGGCGATCGCGGTGAACCCCGACGTCATCCTCATGGACGAGCCGTGCTCGGCCCTCGATCCCATCGCGACCGCCCGCATCGAGGACCTCATGCGGGAACTGAAGAGCGAGTACACGATCGTGATCGTGACCCACAACATGCAGCAGGCCGCGCGGGTGAGCGGTCGGACCGCCTTCTTCACGGTCGACGTCGACGAGGCGACCGGCCAGCGGACCGGTACCGTGGTGGAGTACGACGAGACCGAGGTCATCTTCACGAACCCGAAGGAGAAGCGGACCGAGGACTACGTCACCGGGAGGTTCGGCTGATGCGTTCGCACTTCCACTCGGCGCTCGAGGCGCTCGAACTCGAGGTCCTCGGCATGGGGGAGCTCACCGAGCGCGCCATCGAGCGGGGCGTCCTCTCGCTCGTCACGGCCGACGATGCGCTCGCCGACGCCGTCATCGCCGAGGACGACGCGATCGACGCCCGCTACCTCGACGTCGAGCAGCGGATCATGCAGCTCCTCGCGCTCCAGACGCCGGTCGCGAGCGACCTGCGCATGGTGACGACGCTCCTGCACTGCAACCTCCACCTCGAGCGCATCGCGGACATGGCCGTGAACGTCGCGAACATCGGCCGCGCGGTGAGCGGGTTCCCGCGGAGCGACCGCGTGCTCGGACGCCTCCAGGAGATGGGCGACCTCGTGCGCCCGATGGTCCGCACCGCGATGGAGGCGCTCTCGCGCCGCGACGCGGACCTGGCGGTGAGCCTCTCGCGGATGGACGACCCCGTCGACCGCCTGAACATGGGGATGTACCAGGAGGTCCTGGCCCTCGACGGCGACCGTCGGCTGCTCGAGTGGGGCCTGCGCATGATCGTGATCTCCCGGCTCCTCGAGCGCGCGGGGGACCACGCCGTCGACATCGCGGAGCAGGTGAACTTCCTCATCACCGGCGAGTTCCGCGAGTTCACGGACGCGAGCCACCCCACGTCCGCGGGAGCCGATGACGTCTGACGTCGTGACGCAGCGCATCCTCGTCGTCGAGGACGAGGCGGCGCTCGCGGACACCGTCCGCTACCACCTCGAGCGCGAGGGGTTCGACGTCGAGGTCGCGTCGGACGGTCGCGCGGGCCTCGAGCGGTTCCGTGCCCGGACGCCGTCCATCGTGATCCTCGACCTGATGCTCCCGGTCATGTCGGGCCTCGACGTGTGTCGACTGATCCGGGCCGAATCCGACGTGCCGATCATCATGCTCACGGCGAAGGATTCCGAGGCCGACAAGGTCGCCGGACTCGAGCTCGGCGCCGACGACTACGTCACGAAGCCGTTCTCCGTGCGGGAGCTCGCCTCGCGGATCCGCGCGAACCTCCGGCGGACGCCGCCCGCCGGGAGCGGCCCGGCCTCCGGGGAGGTCCTCGGGTCCGGTCGGGTCGTGCTCGACGTCGATCGGCACGAGGTCCGGGTCGGGGAGCGGACGGTCGACCTCACGCCGAAGGAGTTCGAGCTCCTCCAGGCGCTCATGCGTCGCGTCGAGCGCCTCGTGACCCGCGAGCAGCTGATCGACGAGGTCTGGGGATCCGACTACGTCGGCGACACGAAGACCCTCGACGTCCACGTGAAGCGGCTCCGGGCGAAGATCGAGGAGGACCCGGCGAACCCCCGGCACCTCCTCACGGTGCGCGGGTTCGGCTACAAGTTCGCCGGCTAGGTCGGTTCGGCCGTCCCCGCCGGGGACGCGGGGCGGACCCACCCCGCGAACGTCGCGATCGGTCGGAACCCGCCGCGCCGGTAGATGCGCTCCGCGGGACCGTCCGGCTCGGCGAGGAGGAACACGACGTCGGTCCCCGCGGCGCGCGCCTCCGCGACGCATCGGGCGACGAGCGCGCGGGCGTGCCCGCGCCCGCGCGCCGCGGGGACCGTCGCGACGTGGTCGATCTCGGCCGCGGGACCGGGTACGAGCGCGGCCATCGCCGCGACCGCGCCGCGCTCGTCGCGCACGACGAACCAGCGCTTCCCGTGCGGCGCGAGCACCCGTTCCTCCATCGCGACGAGCTCCTCGAGGGTCGCCGGGTCGTCGATGCCGAAGAGCGCGGAGGTCGCCCGGTACGCGTCGCCGAACCCCGCGTCGCCCACGGCAATCTCCTCGACGCGCGCGGGATCGGCGTCGGGGTCAGATCGATCGCCTGCGACGAGCACGTGGTCGAAGGAGAGCCGCCCGCCCGCGGCGCTCGCCTCGGCGAGGAGTCCGAGCTGGTCCTCGGGGTCGAGGACGAGGACGTGGAGTCGGGGAGCGGTCGGCGCCGCCGCGCGGAGGTCGCGCTCGACCTCGTCGAG
>JBJTYK010000143.1:0-10456 GCA_046082745.1 Actinomycetota bacterium
CGGACGACCTCCTCGGGACCGCCGTCGGTGCGAACGCGCGCGCCCACGACCCACCCGTCGTCGTCGACGACCGGCGCGAGCGCCTCGGTCGCCTCGCGGAGCGTGGCGCCCGCCTTCTCGGCGTTGCGGGCGAGCATCTCGTCGAAGCGACTGCGCGACATCACGAGCCCGAAGGGCGGGAAGCGGTCGAGGTCGGGCCAGGGGAGCTCGAGCGTCGTGCGCCGCGCGTAGATGCGCAGGCCGACGCTCCGCTCGAAGCCGGGGTCGTGGGCGTCGATGCCGAGCCGCTGGATCGCGGCGACCCCGCGCGGGGTGAGGCCGTCCCCGCAGACCTTCTCGCGGGGGAAGCGCGCCCGCTCGACGAGGAGGACGTCGAGGCCCCGTCGCGCGAGGTGGTAGGCGGTCGCGGAACCGCCCGGACCCGCGCCGACGACGAGGACGTCGACCTCCGATCCCCGACCCGCTGCCGTCATGGCCGACTCCCCGCGGAGGGCTTGTGAAACATTTCACAAGGAGGACACCGGGAGCCCGCCCGCGGGCCCAACCCTAGCCGCTCCCGCGCTCGACGGGCAACGACGTCCGGCGTCGGCTACCGGCCGTGGTCCCAGGTCCGCACGCGCCCGTCCGCGACGACGATGAAGCCGAGCCGTTCGATCGCGCCGGTGATGCGCTCGAAGCCGTCCCCCGCGAGGAGCGGTCGGTACTTCTCGTGCCACGCGGAGATCGGCCCGCGCATCGCGGGATCCTCGGCGGCGAGGAGCGACGCCTCCCCGGTGACCGTCGCGCCCGCGAGTTCCGTCCAGGCCCTGCCGACGTCGACGGAAAACGCCACGCGCCGATCCGCCTCGAGGTTCCTCCAGGTCCGGCTGTCGCGATCGCAGGCGACGTGGATCCCCGATTCGAGCCACACGAACCACCGCGGGGCGACGTGGGGGGCGCCGTCGGCGTCGCGGGTCGCGACCCAGATCTCGGGGGCGCTCCCGAGGAGCCGTCGGGCGTCGTCGCTCACGCGCCCATCCTGAGGCCCTCGGCGATCGCGCGCAGCCCGTCCGCGGCCGTCGGCTCGAGCCGATCGCCGATGGCGGCGACCGCGGCGTCCACCCGGGCGTCCACGTCCGCGGGGGTGACGCCCGCGGCGGCGTCGCCGTCCTCGAGGTCGTCGCGGAGCTGGAAGGCCTCGCCGTACGGTCGCGCGAAGGCGGCGAGGGTCGCGTGGACGTCCGGCCGCGCGCCCGCGAACGCGGCGCCGATCGCGAGCGGCGCCTCGACGGTGTACGCGGAGGACTTCAGCCGCGCGATCCGCAGCGACCCCTCGAGATCCGCGGGCACGTCGGCGGTCGCGTCGAGGAACTGCCCCGCGGCGAGCGCGAGCACCATCGCGTCGTAGCGCGCGAGCGCCGCCGAGACGCGCTCCGGGGGGAAGGGCGCGCGCCGCAGGAGCGCTCCGGCGAGCTCCGCGCCGAGGTCGCCGACGAGGATCGCGGCGGCCCGACCGCGCTCGCCTCCACCGAAGGCGGCGGCGGTCGTCGGGACGCCGCGTCGCGTCGCGGCACCGTCGATCACGTCGTCGTGGACGAGGGCGAACGCGTGGAAGAGCTCGAGCGCGGCCGCGGGCCCCCAGATCGCCTCGGACGTCGGGTCGCCGCCGGCGGCCCGGAACCCGAGGATGCAGAACGCGGGGCGAAGGCGTTTCCCCCCGGCGTCGAGGAGCCGTCGCAGTTCGTCGACCAGCACCGCGGCCGACGCATCGAGCGCGGCGAGCGCCTCGCGGCGCTCCGCGAGGTACGCGGCGAGGGCGGCATCGACCCGCGCGCGGATCGGCGCGAGGATGGTGCCGACGGGATCATCCGGTCGCACGGCGCGAGTATCCCAGCGGCCGGCGACCGGGGGGTGCTCGGCGCGTGGCTATGATGCCGGGCGATGGCTTCGCCCGGCCGCCCCTTCGCCCGTCTCGCGACCGCCACCGCCGTGCTCACCGTGACCCTCTTCGGCGTCGGCGGCCTCGTCCGCGGGACCGGCTCCGGCCTCGGGTGCTCCACCTGGCCGAAGTGCGGTCCGGACCGGTGGCTCCCCTACCCGAACGTCGAGTCGATCATCGAGTACGCGCACCGCGGCGTGGCGACGATCGTCGTGACGCTCATCGCGGCCCAGGCCCTCGTCGCGTTCCGCTCGCACCGCGGGGAGCGCACCGCGTTCCTCGCCTCGCTGCTCGCGCTCCCCCTCGTCCTCGGGCAGGCCGCGCTCGGCGGCGTCGTCGTCCTCGCCGAGCTCGACCCGTGGTGGGTCACCGCGCACTTCGCCGTCGCCATGGGACTCGTCGCGACCGTCGTGGTCGCGGCGGTCGCGGCCCGACGGGCGACCACGACCGAGCGGCCGACCGCCCCGGCCGGCTTCGCGCGCCTCGCGCGGACGACCGCCGCGACCACGTTCCTCCTCCTGCTCGTCGGGACCTTCGTCCGCGCGACGGACGCGGGGCTCGCCTTCGGCGACTGGCCGCTCATGGACGGGCGGATCGTCCCGACCCTCGGCGGCGCGGCGACCTCGATGTTCCTCCACCGGCTCGTCGCCGCCGCGGCCTTCCTCCTCGTCCTGTGGACGTTCATCCGCGCGATGGTCGCCCCCCGCGTCCCCGCGCTCGCCCGGCTCTCCGGCGCGGCGCTCGCGCTCATGGTCGGCCAGGTCGTCGTCGGGGGGCTCCAGGTCCTCACGCGCCTCGAGTCGTGGACGGTCGCCGCCCACGTGGCGATGTCCGCGGCGATCTGGGCCCTGCTCGTCGCGCTCGCGGTCGTCGCGGCCGACCTGCCGGTCGCCGCGCCGCTGCGGCGGGAGGAGGGCTCGCCCCGCGCGACCCCGGCGGAGCGACTCATGGCGTACGTGCGCCTCACGAAGCCGCGGATCATCGTCCTGCTCCTCATCACGACCGTCCCCGCGATGCTCCTCGCGCAGCGGGGCATCCCCTCGCCGTGGCTCGTGCTCGCGACGCTCGTCGGCGGCGCGGTCGCGGCCGGCGCCGCGAACGCCGTGAACTGCTACCTCGACCGCGACATCGACGAGGTCATGCGCCGCACGCGGCAGCGGCCGCTCCCCGCCCACGAACTCCCGCCGGAGCGCGCGCTCGCGTTCGGCTACGTGCTCGCCGCGGCCTCGTTCGCGTTCCTGTCGGTCACCGTGAACGTCGTCTCGGCGCTGCTCGCGCTCTCCGCGATCGCCTTCTACGTCTTCGTGTACACGCTGTGGCTCAAGCGCACCTCGACGCGGAACATCGTGATCGGCGGCGCGGCCGGCGCGATCCCGGCCCTCGTCGGCTGGGCGGCGGTCACGGGCGGCGTCGGCCTGCCGGCGGTCGTCCTCTTCGCGATCGTCTTCATGTGGACGCCGCCGCATTTCTGGGCGCTCGCGATGCGCTACGAGGGTGACTACGCGGCCGCGGGGGTGCCGATGCTCCCGGTCGTGCGGGGTGGCGCGGCGACACGACGCCAGATCCTCGTGTACTCGCTCCTCCTCGTCGCGACCTCGCTCCTCCTGTGGCCGGTCGCCGACACCGGGCTCCTCTACGTCGTCCCGGCGGTGGGGCTCGGCGCCGCCTTCGTCCGGCACGCGTTCGCGCTCTGGCGCGAGGGCGACGCCGGTGACCCGATGCGGCTGTTCCGCTTCTCGCTCGTCTACCTCGCGGCGCTCTTCGCCGCGGTGGCGCTCGACAGCGTCGTCGCCGTCGGCCGCCTCGCCGCCTGAGCGACGCTCAGGCCGGCTCGGACGCCCGGGCGATGAGGTCCTCGAGCGTCTCGCGGTCGATCTCCCCCACCACCCGGAAGCGCAGCCGCCCATCGGCGTCGGCGACGAACGTCGCCGGCAGGTAGGGCACGCCGAACGCGAAGGCGAGGGTGCCCGAGGGATCCGACAGGCTCGGGTAGGCGACGTCGAACTCCTCGGGGTAGGCCGCCGCGGCGGCCTCGTCGTCGCGGTAGTTCACGCCGACGAACGCGGGGCCGACGGGTCCCGCGGCGTCGCGCACCGCGGAGAGCACCGGCTGCTCGCGTCGGCAGGGCCCGCACCAGGTCGCCCAGAAGTTCACGACGACGACCCGTCCGGCGAACGCGGCCGTGTCGAGGGTCCCCGCACCGACGACCTCGCCCGCGAGCGACGGGATCGGTCCGGACGTCGCGATCGCGCTGCCCGTCGCGTCGACGGTCGCCCCCCGCGAGCAGGCGGACGCGGCGAGGAGGACCGCGAAGAGGGCGACGAGCCGGGCGCGCGGGGAAGCGGCGCGGCTCAGGTGACGACGACCTCGCCGGCCATCGTCGGGTGGACGTCGCAGCGGAACACGTACGTGCCGGCGGGCAGCGGCGGGAGCGCGTACTCGACCTCGACGGGGCCGGTCACGAGTTCGCCGCGGTAGAGCGGGTCCCCGCCGGCGGCGTCGTAGATCGAGATGTTGTGCGGGATCCCCGCCTCGCGGTTGTCGAGCACGATCACGGTGGGGGTGTCTGCCGCGAGCGCGATCGTCGTCGTGTCGAAGGCGAGCATGTCGGCGACGACCGTCGGCCCCTCGGCCGCCTCGCCGCCACCCTCGGTGGCTTCGAGCGTCCCGACCATCGTCGGGTGGACGACGCAGTTGAACCAGTACGAGCCCGCCGCGAGCGCCGGCACGTCGTAGACGACCTCCATCGGGCCGGTGACGAGCTCGCCCTTCCAGAGCGGCTCGCCCGCGTACTCCGCGTTGTCGAAGATCTCGACGTTGTGCGGGATGCCCGCATCCCGATTGTCGAACGCGATCGCGAACGGCACGCCAGCCGGGGCGTCGAGCGCGTCGGTACCGAAGAGGATGTTCTCCGCCGCGAGCGCGATCGTGATGCGCTCCCCTTCGCCGCCCTCCTCGGCCGGGCGCGCGGCGAGCAGGAGCGCCGCGCCGCCCGCGAGCATCGCGACGCCGGCCA
Source organism: Actinomycetota bacterium (assembly GCA_046082745.1). Classification (GTDB taxonomy): domain Bacteria; phylum Actinomycetota; class UBA4738; order UBA4738; family HRBIN12; genus JBJTIF01. Next base: position 4,935 of record JBJTYK010000143.1, read on the forward strand.
CGGCGCCGACCATCGAGGCGACGGTCGCCGCGCGGATCTCCCGACGCCCCGCGGCGACCGCGGAGACGACGACGACCGAGGCGGCGACCGCGAGCGCCGTCGCGGTCGCCGCCAACGGCGTGACCGCGAGGAGGACCTGCGCGAACCCGACGAGCGCGACGCCGAGCACGACGAGGATGCCGAGCGGCAGCAGCACGGGGAGCAGGAGCCGGTCGCGCGTGGGACGTCCGCTCACTCGCCCACCCCGATCCGCAGTTCCCGCTGGAGACGCCCCATCGCGACCTCGTCCCAGCCGTCGCGGGATTCCCGCGCGTGCCAGCGGAAGAAGATCGATCCGATGACGACCCACAGGAGCAGGCCGCCGAGGATCTTCATCTGGAGGCCGGCGAGGAGCTGGTCCTCGAGGGGACCGATGTTCCAGATCCGCGGGAACGTCCCGTACACCGGGTACATGAGCGTCCGGCCGAACGTGAGGAACGACGCGGGGATCGTCGGCGCGAGCGACTGGAAGAAGAGGTAGAGCATCTGCCCCGGCGGGTTCAGCGCCGGTCGCTCGGGCAGCGGCGACATGACCGGCCACCACATCGCGAGACCGGAGCCCACGATGAGCACGTGGAGCGCGAAGTGCGTCGGCTCCGAGCCGACCGACGCCGCGACGACCTCGGGCCAGTGCGTGAAGAGCAGCACCCCGTTGAAGAAGATGAGCGCGACGAGCGGCCGCGTGAGGAAGGCCGCGACCGGCCCGACCACCGGCGCCGCGAAGACCTTCCGCAGGACCCACGCCGGCATCCCCGCGATGAGGAGGGGCGGCGCCACGAGCGTGTAGAGCATGTGCTGGAGCATGTGCGCGGAGTAGAGGTAGCGCTCCGCGAGGTCGTGGATCGGCCAGTCCGAGGCGACGAGGAGCACGAGCATCCCGAGCGAGAACAGACGGGCGCGTCGCGCCCACCCCGGGTCCTCCTCGGGGTGGGCCCGCGCGCGGGCGCTCACGACCAGGAGGTAGGCGTTCCAGACGCCGCCGAGCAGCAGCCAGACGTCGACGTGCGCGTGCCAGGGCGGGAGCGTCACGTGCGGCTCGCGAAGGTCCCGAAGGAGAGGAGCACGACGACGTAGAGCGTGACCGCGCCCGCGAGTCCCATGACGAAGAACCGCGAGTACGTGCGGCTGTCGAAGCGCAGGTGCATGAACCAGAGCACGACGAGCGCGAACTTCACGATCGCGAAGAGGAAGAGGAGCGGGATGAGGAGACCGCGCAGCGCCGGCACGTAGTAGATCGCGACCTCCGCCGCGGTGACGGCGGCCAGCACGAGCGCGATCCGCACGTACTCCCGCGTCGTGGGGTGGTGGGCGCGCCGACGGAGCGTCGGCGCGCCGCCCGAGGTCTCGGTCGCGTCGCTCATGGCCCCGTGGGGATGAGGTAGATGACCGTGAAGATCACGATCCACACGACGTCGACGAAGTGCCAGTAGAGGCCGATGAGCTCCACGGTCTCGACGCCCGTGCCGTCGGTCCGCAGCGACCCGGTGAACGTGAGCCCGAAGAGCGACAGGAGCATGAGGACGCCGATCGCGACGTGCGCCCCGTGGAACCCCGTGAGGACGAAGAACGTCGTCCCGAAGAGGTTCGTGGAGAGCGTCAGGCCCTCGTGCACGAACGCGGTGAACTCGTAGATCTGCCCGCCGATGAACGTCGCCCCGAGGAGCGACGTGGCGAGGAGCCAGACCCGGAGCCGACCGAGGTCGCCCTTCTGGGCGGCGGCGAGCGCGAGCACCATCGTGAGCGAGCTCGCGAGGAGCACGAACGACGAGACCGAGGTGTACGGGATGTCGAACACGTCGTTCGGGTACGGGCCGACGCGGCTCGCTCCCCGGTAGAGCACGTAGGTCGAGATGAGCGCGCCGAAGAGCAGGCAGTCGGACGCGAGGAAGATCCACATCGCGAGCTTGCGGTTCGGCAGACCCGTCGCGGTCTGCTCGCCGTGGGACGCGACGTCGGCGTGGGCCTGGGCCATCGTCACTCCACCGAGGGCTCGAGGGCCCACGCGTAGAGGGCGGCGACGAGGATCAGTCCGCCGACGACCGCGAGCCACCACATCCCGGGGAACGCGAGCCCGTAGCCGAGCGGCAGGAACCCGATCGAGGCGACGAGCGGGTAGTACGAGGGCGACGGCAGGTGGATCGCGTGCCCGCCGCCGTGCCCCGCTTCGCCCGAACCGCCCGCGGGGACGGGGACGACGGTTCCCTCGCGCGTCTCGGCGTACTTGCGGTGCCACAGCTCGTCGAGCGAGTGGACGGTCGGGATCTCGTCGAAGTTGTGCTCGGGCGGCGGCGAGGACGTCGCCCACTCGAGCGTCCGCGCGTCCCACGGATCGTCGACGGTGCCGCGGGGCTTGCGCTGCGTCGCGATCGCGTTCCAGAGGAAGACGAGGACCGAGACGGCGATGATGAACGAGCCGACCGTCGACACGAGGTTCCAGAACCCGAGGTTCAGCGTCGCCGGATACGACTGGATGCGCCGGGGCATCCCCTCGAGGCCGAGGACGTGGAACGGCGCGAACGTGAGGTTGAACCCGACGAGCATGCTCCAGAACTGGACCTTGCCGAGCGGCTCGGACAGCGACCGCCCGAAGACCTTCGGCCACCAGAAGTACATCCCGCTGAAGAGCCCGAAGATCGCCCCGCCGAACAGCACGTAGTGGAAGTGGGCGACGATGTAGTACGTGTCGGTCTGCTGGTAGTCGGACGGCACGACCGCGTGGGTGACGCCGGACAGGCCGCCGATCACGAACATCCCGACGAAGCCGAGCGAGAAGAGCATCGGCGTCGTGAGCCGGACGTCGCCCTTCCAGATCGTCCCGAGCCAGTTGAAGATCTTCACGCCGGTCGGGACCGCGATGATCATCGTCGAGACACCGAAGGCGGTGTTCGCAACCGGCCCGAGTCCGACGGCGAACATGTGGTGCGCCCACACGCCGAACCCGATGAACCCGATCGCGATGCCGCTGAACACGACGAACTGGTAGCCGAACAGCGGCTTGCGGGCGAAGACCGGGAGGACCTCGGAGACGATCCCCATCGCCGGCAGGATGAGGATGTAGACCTCCGGGTGCCCGAAGAGCCAGAACAGGTGCTGCCAGAGCACGGGGTCGCCGCCCGCCGCCGGGTCGAAGAAGTGCGTCCCGAACCGGCGGTCGAAGAGCATCTCCACGAGGCCGACCGTGATAATCGGCAGCGAGAACGCGAGGAGGAGCTGGACGACGAGGCTCATCCAGACGAACACCGGCATCCGGAACAGCGTCATCCCCGGGGCCCGCATGTTCAGGATCGTCACGGCGAGGTTCACCGCCGAGACGGTGGACGCGACGCCCGCGATGAGGAGTCCGATCGAGTAGAAGGTCATCCCCGGCGAGATGTCGAGCGTCGAGTTCGGCGCGTAGCCGAACCAGCCGCCGTTCGGCGCCCCCCCGAGCAGGAAGCTCGAGTAGATGAAGATGCCGCCGGCGAGCCACACCCAGAAGCTGAACGCGTTCAGTCGCGGGAACGCCACGTCGCGCGCGCCGATCATCAGCGGGAGCAGGTAATTGATGAACGCGGCCGAGAGCGGCATGACCACGAAGAACACCATCGTCACGCCGTGCATCGTGAAGATCTGGTTGTAGGTCGCCGGATCGAGGACCGCCTGGTCGGGACGGGCGAGCTGGACCCGGATCAGCAGGGCCTCGAGGCCGCCCACGAGGAAGAACACGAACGACGCGATGCCGTAGAGGATCCCGATCTTCTTGTGGTCCACGCTCGTGAACCAGCTCCAGAACCCGCGCGTCGCGGTGGGTCGCCGCATGAGGCGACGGAGCCCCCGGTCGGCGGTGGGAACGGTCACGCTTGCCATCGGTCCTCCCCTACTCGAGCGAGAGCATGTACGCGGTCAGGGCGTCGATCTCCTGCTGGGTGAGCCCGTAGTCGGGCATCCACGAGCCCGCCTTGATCGCCGGCGGGTTGTCGAGCCAGGCCTTCACGTTCTCCTCGGTCATGTCGAGGATGCATCCCGCGAAGCAGTCCCGACTCGCGAAGTGCGTGAGGTTGGGGCCGCCGTTGGCCACGAGCGGACGACCGTCCGCCGTCTCGAGTCCGTCGATCGCGTGGCATGCGATGCACTGGCCGTTCAGGAACAGCTGCGCGCCGGTCGCCGCGAGTGACCCGTCCACCGGGGAGACGGCGGCCATGCGCTGGCCCGCGAGCCACCGGTCGTAGTCGGCCTGCGAGTGCACGACCACCCGGAAGCGCATGTAGGCGTGCGAGAGGCCGCAGAACTCCTTGCACTGGCCCGAGAAGGTGCCGGTCTCCGAGGCCTCGATCAGCAGCGTGTTCGCGCGACCGGGGACGGCGTCCTGGGTCCCCGCGAGCTGCGGCACCCAGAACGAGTGGATCACATCGTTGCCCACGCCGGCGGGCTGGGGACCCTCGGCGCCGCCGGGTTGGCACGGCGAGGGGACCGGGATCCCGCCGTAGCCGTTCCCCGCGCCGCACAGGGTGAGCAGCACGGTCGTGTCGACGGGGATGTGGAGCTCGTTGGCCGTGATGACACCCTCGCCCGGGTAGTCGAACTCCCACCAGAACTGGTGGGCGAGGACGTTCACCTGGAGGGCGTCCGGACCGGGATCGCGCTTGAGGTCGAAGATCGTCGCGACCGTCGGCACCGCGACGCCCGCGAGGATGAGCGCCGGCAGGATCGTCCACGCGATCTCGAGGCGCGGGTTCCCGTGGATCTGCGGCGGGATCGTGTCGCGGCCGGGCCGGTGGCGGAAGCGGATCGTGAAGGCGACGAGGGCCACCTCGACGATCACGAAGATGATCGCGGCGATCCAGAAGACCGGGATGAAGAGGTCGTGGATGCTCTGGGCGTTCGGGCCCGCCGGCTGCAGCGAGTCCTGGGTCGCCGTGGACGAGCACGCGGCGAGCAGGAAGGTGGCGACGCCGAGGGAGGCGAGGCGCCGCACCGTCCGCATCGTCGACCTGCCCTCCGAACCCGCCGGGAACGCCCGGATGCTATCACCGGGCCTCGTTCCGTCCGTGCCTACGAGACCCCCGCGTACGAGTGCAACCCCACGATCCAGAGGTTGACCGCGTAGTACGTGATGAGGAGCGACAGGAATCCGACGAGCGCGATGACCGCCGCCCGACGACCCCGCCAGCCCGACGTGGTGCGCGCGTGGAGGTACCCGGCGAACACCGTCCAGGTGATGAACGACCACGTCTCCTTCGGATCCCAGCCCCAGTAGCGACCCCACGCGCCCTCCGCCCAGATCGCCCCGGAGACGATGCCGAACGTCCACAGGGGGAAGGCGAACGAGAGGATGCGGTACGCGAGCGCGTCGAGCGCCGCCGCCGACGGCAGCGACCCGCGGCCCGCGCGCTCCGGCGCGAGACGCGCCGCGTCCACCTCGAAGTGCGGCGGCGCGTCCTCGACGCCGACCGAGCCGCCCATGATCGGTGCTGGCGTCGAGGACGCGCGCCGCTCGCGGCGTT
>JBJTYK010000144.1:0-4905 GCA_046082745.1 Actinomycetota bacterium
GGTCCTCCCTTCCCCCAACCCGCCATCTGCCCCCCGTGGGGGGGTGGGGGCCCTGTGGCTGGCCCCCCCCTCCCTCTTCGCATCGTCCCTAGACCGTGTGCCACTCCCCGTCGTGCCACTCGGGGTCTGCGGAGAGCAGCGCTCGGAGCTCGAGGTAGCGCGCGTGCTGCCCGGGGGAGTCCGCGTTCGCGGCGTAGGCGGCGGTGTCACGGAAGCGCACGACGAGCCAGGCCTAGCCGGGCGTCGAGCCCGCCACGACCTCCGCGCTCACGAACCCGTCCACGACGGTCATGTCCCGCGACCGCAGCAGGTCGATGATCCCGGCGAGGTTCGCCGGTTAGAACCGGAGCCTCGCGATCGTTCCGTACATGGCTGCTCCTTCCTCGGACGTGGTCGTCGCCGACCCTATGCCCCGAGGGGAAACCGTGCGGACCGATCACCCGCACCGCCGACTTCCCGCTCGGTCTTCACCGGGTGGTCGGGGGCGTGCTCCGCGATGACCTGCACCCTCGACTCCCCGCTCCCGGGTACGAGCGAGCGCAGCGTCACGGCGACGTTCGTGCCGTCGTGGACGCTCTCCTACACCGAGGTCGGACAGGGGACCGTGGCGTTCTCGTCCCCGGACCCGGGCGCCTGGGTGCCCGCCCCATGTTCGGCTTCCTGCCAGCGCGAGGTGCCGCAGGGGGAGACGGTCGACCTCACCGCCGCGCCGGATCCCGGGTACGCGTTCTCCGGCTGGTCGGGGGACTGCATCGCGGTCGATCCCCCGCTTCCGTCGAACGTGTGCCGGGTCCCGATGGACGCACCGCGCGCGGTCACCGCGACCTTCGCGGTCACGGCGCTTCCTCGGACGCTCACGGTGAGTGCGGCGATCGCGTCGGGGCTCTCGGCGGTCGTGTCGTCGGCACCCGCCGGCGTCTCGTGCGGGACGGGCGCGACCGCGTGCGCGGTCGACTTCCCGGCCGGGACGGTCGTCGTCCTCTCGATCTCGACGACCGCACGGCGTATCGCATGGTCGGGGTGCGATGCCACGACGAAGTCGCCGTCGACCTGCACGCTCACGATGACCGCTTCGCGGACCGTCTCCGTGCGCGTCCGCTGACCATCCCGGCGTCCGGAGGGCCGGCGTGGGATGCTCCGGCCGTGACGGTCTTCACCCATGCCATCGTCCGCCCGCCGGGGGCCTCGTTCGCGGAGGGTCTCACGACGCAGGCGCTCGGCGCGCCCGACCTCGACCTCGCGCTCGCGCAGCACGACGCCTACTGCCGCGCGCTCGAGGCGGCGGGCGTGGAACTCGTGCGCCTTCCTGCCGACGAGCGCTTCCCGGACTCGACGTTCGTCGAGGACACCGCGGTCGTCACGGCGCGCGGCGTCGTCATCACCCGGCCGGGGGCGCCGAGCCGCGCGGGCGAGACGGAGGCGATCGCGGAGGTCTTCGCGCGGCTCGGCGCCCCCACCGCGACCCTCGAGCCGCCGGGCACGGTGGACGGCGGCGACGTCTGCCAGCTGGGGGAGCGCTTCCTCATCGGCCGCTCCGACCGCACGGACGACGCCGGCGCCGCGGCCCTCGCCGAACGCCTCGCTGCGTACGGCCACCCGGCCTCGACGGCGACGGTCCCGGCCGATGCGTTCCTGCATCTCAAGAGCGGGATGTCGTGGCTCGGCGAGGGCCGCGTCGCCGTCGTGGACGAGCTCGCCGCGCTGCCCGAACTCGCGGCGTTCGAGCGGATCCGCGTCGCGCCGGAGGAGGCCTACGCCGCGAACTGCATCCGCGTGAACGACGTCGTCATCGTCCCGGCGGGGTTCCCGCGCTTCGTCGCGGACCTGCGTGCGGCGAGCCTCGAACCGCTCGAGGTGGAGGTCTCGGAGTTCCGCAAGCAGGACGGCGGCGTGAGCTGCCTGTCGCTGCGACTGCCGCCGGGACTCATCGACGTTCGGTGAGGCGACGCCGGGGCGTGCCCCGCGTCAGGTGCGGAACGTCCAGTTCCCCCCGCCCGCGGTCGTGGAGCCTGCGCCGTTGTTCGCGACGACCTGCCACTGGTAGGTCGTGCTGCGCGAGAACCGCGAGACCGTGAGCGACGTCCCCGAGGCGGGGAACGACTGGAGGAAGGCCCCGCTCGAGTTGTAGATCGAGACGGTGTAGCCGGTCGCGTCCGTGCTCGCCTGCCACTGGAAGGTCACGGTCCGGCCGACCCCCGTCGCGTTGTTCGAGGGGGAGAGCTTGTTGAACGCGCCGGGCTGGGTCGTCGTCCCCCCGCCGCCCCCGCCGCTCCCGCTGCACGACACGAGGTAGAGCATCGGTCCGGCGGCGCGGCCGCGGTCGTTGTACCCGCAGGCGCTCGTCGCGGAGACGGTCGGGATGTTCGAGGCGGTCCACTGCCCGAGCGCGATGCCGAGGGCGACCGCCCCGGCCACGTGGGGGGAAGCCATCGAGGTGCCGCTGATCGTGCTGTAGCCGCCCGACTTCCACGTGGAGAGGATGCACACCCCCGGCGCGGCGATGTCGACGACGGACCCGAAGTTGCTGAACGCCGCGAGGACGTCGTCCCCCTCGGAGCGGCACGACGGCGACCCGCCGGTCCCGCCCGGCTGCCCGTCGGAGTCGGAGACGGCCGACACGGTGATCGCGGCGGTGCAGCTCGCCGGGATGTAGTTCGAGGCGTTCGCGCCGTTGTTGCCGGCGGCGACGACGACCGCCGTGCCGGAGTTCACGAGGTTGCCGATCGCGGTCCGAAGCGCGTCGTACTGCGAGCACGAGCCGGAGCCCCCGAGGCTCATGTTCACCACGTCGATGCCCCAGGTGCCCTGCTTGCTCGCGACGTAGTCGAGCCCCGCGATGATCCACGAGAAGTACCCGCTTCCCTGGCGGTCGAGCACCTCGACCGCGTAGAGCGCCGCACCGGGAGCGACGCCGACGACGCCACTCCCATCGTCCTTCGCGGCGATTGTGCCGGCGACGTGGGAACCATGCCCGTTGCCGTCGCCGGGGAGCCCGGCGGAACAACCCGCGTTCGACGCACAGTTCACGCCGTCGACGACGTTCAGGTCGGGGTGTCGGTCGTCGATCCCGGTGTCGACGACGGCCACCTGCACGGAACTGCCGTAGTTCACCGAGTTCGAGGTCGTGAGTCCGGTGAACCTCTGGTCGAGTTCGATCCGGTTCACCCCCGTCGGAAGCGAGTCCTCGGTGGTCGTGGCGATCGTGTCGGGGTCGATCGAGAGGACCCGGGGGTCGGCCTGGAGCGCGACGATCGCCGCATCCGGCAGGTTCGCCGAGAAGCCCTTGATGAGCGTCCGGTACACGTGGCCGACGTTGCCGCCGAATCGGGCGGTGAGGTCGTTGGCCACGGCCCCCGGCCGTGCCACGGAGTCGGCGAGCATGACGATCACCGGGCGGGTCGGCGCCACCGTCGCGGCCTGCACCGCGGAGGAGATGAGGAGGAGGCAGGCGAGCCCCGTCGCCGCGACCGCGAGTGCCGACTTCCGTGCGCGCATCTCGGACCCCCTTGCCGCCCCCACGACGGCGATGGCACAAGGATAGCCCGTGGCCGGGGGGCTCCGACGGCGCTCTAACCGGGCCCTTACCGGGGGGTACCCTTGGGCTCCCGGGGCGGTAGCTCAGTCGGTCAGAGCAGCGGACTCATAATCCGTCGGTCGGTGGTTCGAGTCCACCCCGCCCCACCGCGCGGAGCGTTGTCGGGTGGGTCGACCCGGGGCGGCGGCCGCGGCGAGTGGAGGAGGTTCCATGTCCGGGAAGAAGACCGAACCGAGGAAGACCGAACCGAAGAAGCCCGCACCCTCCGAGACGCCCCGCAAGAAGCAGAAGACCGCGAAGGGATCCCGTCGCGAGACGCTGGGGTTCCGCGGGATCTAGCGCGCCGTCGCCGGTTGCCGGGATCGGTCGGCCGGACGTACGTTTCGCATCGGGGTATCCCTCGAGGAGGAACCGATGCAGAGCGAACCGCGGTCTTCGAACCGACGCCCCGCGCTCACCGTGGCCGGGATCGCGCTGTTCGCGGGGGCGCTCTACGGGCTCTTCCGGACCGTGCTCGCCGTCATGCGCGCGCTCGCTGCCGACCTTGGGGTCTACGCGGTGCGGCTCGTCCTCGAGCGGGGGATCACGACCGCGTTCGTGCTGTGGCTCGCTGTCGTGGTCTGGAGGAGTCGCGCGGGGGACTCGTCCGCTCCCTCCGACGGATCGCGCACGGGGACGACGTGGGTCGCGGGCGTCGCGTTCCTCGTCCTCGCATGGGCGGCCTTCCAGCAGGCCGGGATCCGACTCGCCGACCTGCTCTCCTGTTCACGCGAGACCTCGGCGGGCCTCCCCGCCTGCTCGGGTGGGACCGCTTCGGAAGTGCTGTTCCTCCTCGTGTTCGCGGCGGCCGGGCTCGGCCTGCTCGCGGGGGTCCGGACGGTCCGTCGCAGGCTCTCCGGGGGCGTTGCGCCCGGTCGGTAGCGCGAACGCGGGCATCGGGACTACCGTCCGCGCCCGGAGGAACTGGGAGGAGGCGGACGTGCAGGTCTACACGCTCGGTCGGTGGGTGGTGCATCCCGGCAGGGAGGACGAGTTCGTCGCGGCGTGGAAGGACCTCGCGTCCGTCTTCACCTCGCTCGAGCATCCTCCACCGCCGGGTTCGGGGACGCTCGTGCGGAGCCTCGACGACCCGACGCTCTTCTACTCGTTCGGTCCCTGGGACGACCCCGCGCACGTCGCGGAGATGCGCGCGCACCCGCAGGCGCGCGAGCGGATCGGGCGCCTCGTCGCGCTCTGCGCGGAGGCCACGCCGGGAGGCTACGAGGTCATCGCTCGCGCGTGACCGCGCGGCCGACGCTTCTCGTGGTCGTAGAGCGGCAGGAGGTCCGCGGTCGCGGTGGTCGAGCCGGACTCGAGCGCGACCTCGAGCT
>JBJTYK010000145.1:0-10620 GCA_046082745.1 Actinomycetota bacterium
GCCGCCCGCCTCGACGTCCTCGACGCGATCGCCTACGAGTAGCGCCCCGGCGGGCGGCCCGCCGCGGGGGGCGCGATAGCATCCTGCGCATGCCCGAGGTCACGCTGCCGAAGGACCGCCGCGCGTCGCTGCCCGAGGGCGAGCCGGTCGGCACGGTCCTGCCGCCGGATGCCATCGCGGCGCGCTGGGACGGCACGCTCGTCGACCTCTCCCACGTGCCGACCGGCGACGGCGCCGCCGAGCCCGTGCGCGCCGCCGAGGCCGACGGGCTCCACGTCCTGCGTCACTCGACCGCGCACGTGATGGCGCAGGCCGTCTGCGACCTGTTCCCCGGCGCCCGCTACGCGATCGGCCCCGCGATCGACGACGGCTTCTACTACGACTTCGAACTCCCGTCGCCGATCTCGCCGGAGGACCTCCCGCGGATCGAGGCGCGGATGGCCGAGATCAAGGCGGCCGACCAGCCGTTCGTCCGCGACGAGCTGCCACGCGCGACCGCCCTCGAGCGGTTCGCGGACCAGCCGTTCAAGCGCGAGATCATCGAGGGCCTCGAGGCCGGCGAGGTGGCGTCCGGGGAGACCGTCTCGGTGTACCGCAACGGCGCGTGGGGCGACCTCTGCCTCGGACCGCACGTGCCCTCGACCGGCCGTCTCGGGGCGTTCCGGCTCACGAAGCTCGCCGGCGCGTACTGGCGCGGCGACAGCGCGCGGCCGATGCTCACGCGGATCTACGGCACCGCGTGGGCGACCGAGAAGGACCTCCGCTCGTACCTCGCACGCCTCGAGGAGGCCGAGAAGCGCGACCACCGTCGTCTCGGCCTCCAGCTCGACCTCTTCTCGTTCCCCGACGAACTCGGCCCGGGCCTCGCGGTGTGGCATCCGCGCGGGGGGCTGTTCCGCAAGCAGCTCGAGGACTACGTGCGGAACCTCCACCTCGAGCGCGGCTACGACATCGTCCAGTCGCCGCACCTCGCGCGCCGCGTGCTGTGGGACACGAGCGGCCACACCGCGAAGTACGTCGAGAACATGTTCCCGGAGATGGTGCGCGACGAGGCCGCCTACTTCGTGAAGCCGATGAACTGCCCGTTCCACGTGCTCATCTACAAGAGCCCGGTGCGCTCGTACCGCGACCTGCCGATGCGCCTGTCGGAACTCGGAACCGTCTACCGCTACGAGAAGGCCGGGACCCTCCACGGGCTCCTGCGCGCGCGCGGGCTCACCCAGGACGACTCCCACATCATCTGCCGCGAGGATCAGCTCGTCGACGAGATCCGGGGGGTCTTCGACCTCACCCTCGAGATCCATCGGACCTTCGGCTTCTCCGACCCCGTCGTGCACCTGTCGACGAAGCCCGGTCTCGCGATCGGGGACGAGGCGATGTGGGCGCGGGCGATCGACGCCCTCACGCGGGCCCTCGACGCCTCGGGCCTGCCGTACGCCGTCGCCGAGGGGGAGGGGGCGTTCTACGGGCCGAAGGTCGATTTCCACTTCCACGACGCGATCGGTCGACGGTGGCAGCTCACGACGGTCCAGTGCGACTTCGCGCTCCCGGAGCGTTTCGGGATGGAGTACACCGGCGAGGACAACGAACGGCATCGGCCGGTCATGGTCCACCGGGCGATCCTCGGATCGCTCGAGCGGTTCAGCGGCGTCCTCATCGAGCACTACGCGGGTGCCTTCCCGCTCTGGCTCGCGCCCGAGCAGGTCCGGCTCCTGCCGGTCGCCGACCGGCACGTGGAGCACGCCGAGGCCCTCGCGGCGCGGTTCCGGGAGTCGGGGCTGCGACCCGGCGTCGACGCCTCGTCGGAGACCGTCGGGAAGAAGGTGCGCGCCGCGCAGCTCATGAAGGTCCCCTACGCGCTCGTCGTCGGCGATCGGGAGGCCGAGGGCGGCACGCTCACCGTCCGCGACCGCGCGGGGACCGAGACCGCCGGCGTGTCGGTCGAGGCGTTCGTCGACGCGCTCGTCCGCGAGGCGGCCACCCGGGCGCTCGAACAGACGCGGTTCGGGGGCTGACCGTGGAGCACCTGTGGAGCCCCTGGCGCATGGAGTACATCGAGGTCGCCCGGGAGGAACCGGGCGTCTGCGTGTTCTGCGCGATCCTTGCGGACGGCGAGGGGGCCGACCGCATCCTCGCGCGGACCGAGCGAGCGTTCGCGACGCTCGCGAAGTACCCGTACAACCCGGGCCACGTCCTCGTCCTGCCGACGCGGCACGTCGGGGAACTCGATGCGCTCGACGCGGAGGAGATGGCGGAGATCTCCGCCCTCCTCCAGCGCGCGATCCGCGCCCTCCGCTCGGAGGTCGAGCCGCACGCGTTCAACGTCGGGCTGAACCTCGGCCGCGTGGCGGGGGCGGGGATCCCGGACCACCTCCACTGGCACGTCGTCCCGCGCTGGGGCGGCGACACGAACTTCATGCCGGTCGTCGGTGCGACCCGCGTTCTGCCGGAACTCCTCGCCGAGACCCACCGTCGGCTCGCGCCGCGGTTCGCGGACCGATGAGCCGCGCGACCCTCTTCGCGGCCGGGGCCATCGTCGGCGCCCTCGCCGTCGCACTCGGGGCGTTCGGCGCGCACGCGCTCGAGGCCCGCGTCACCGCGGAGCGCCTCGCGACGTTCGAGACGGCGGCCCGGTACCAGCTCGTCCACGCGCTCGCGATCGTCGCGGCCGCCCTGCTCGGCGGCGAGCGCGCGGGCCTCGCGGGGCTCGCCTTCCTCGTGGGCGTCGCGCTCTTCTCGGGGAGCCTCTACCTGCTCGTGCTCACGGGGGCGCGGTGGTTCGGGGCGATCGCGCCGCTCGGTGGGCTCGCGCTCATCGGCGGCTGGGTCCTCCTCGCGCTCGCCGGGCTCCGCGAGCTCTGAGTCACCGCTTCCCGGCGGCCTCCTGCTGCGCTCTCGCCGCCGCGACGATCCGGTCGGCGAGCTGCGCCGGGACCTCCTCGTAGTGCGAGAAGCGCATCGCGAAGCTCCCGCGACCTCCGGTCATCGACCGGAGGTCGATCGCGTAGCGCGCGACCTCGGCGAGCGGGACGCTCGCCCGCACGCGCTGCTTCCCGGCTCCGACGACCTCCATCCCCGCGATGCGCGCGCGCTTGCCGTTGAGGTCCCCCATGACGTCGCCCGTGTGCGCCTCGGTGACGACGACCTCGAGTTCGACGACCGGCTCGAGGAGCACGACGCCCGCGGCCTCCGCGGCCTCGCGGAGCGCGAGCGACCCGGCGATCTGGAAGGCCATGTCGGAGGAGTCGACGGGGTGGAACTTCCCGTCGGTGAGCGTCACCCGCACGTCGACCATGGGGTTGCCCGAGACAACGCCGGCGGCGAGCGCCTTCTGGACGCCCTTCTCCACCGAGGGGATGAACTGGTTCGGGATCGCGCCGCCGAAGATCGCGTCGACGAACTCGAAGCCGCCGCCGCGGGGGAGGGGCTCGACCGAGAGCGTGCAGACCGCGTACTGGCCGTGCCCACCGGACTGCTTCACGTGGCGGCCGTTGCCGGTCGCGGGCTTGCGGAGGGTCTCGCGGTACGCGATGCGGGCGGGCTCGTGGGTGACGTCGACGCCGAACTTCCGCTGCATCCGCTCGAGCGTGACGTCGAGGTGGGCCTCGCCCATCCCGCGCAGGATCGTCTGGTGCGTCTCGTCGGAGCGCTCGACGCGGATCGTCGGGTCCTCCTCGCGAAGACGCGCGAGCGCCGTCGAGAGCTTGTCCTCATCGCCCTTCGTCCGCGGTGCGATCGCGTACGCGAGGACCGGCTCCGGCAGCGGGAGCGTCGGGACGCGCACGGCGTCCCCCTTCGCCGCGAACGTGTCGCCCGTCGTCGTGTGCGCGAGCTTCGCCGCGGCCGCGATGTCGCCCGCGGGGACCTCCGAGACCGGGTCGTGCTCCTTGCCGCGGAGGGCGAAGAGCTGGCCGACGCGCTCGTCGAGGTCCTTCGTGGCGTTGTGGACGGTCCCGTCCGGTCGCAGCGTTCCCGAGAACACGCGGAACATCGACACGTGCCCGACGAAGGGGTCGGAGACCGTCTTGAAGACGAGCGCGGAAAGCGGCGCCTCCGACGTCGTGGGTCGCTCGACGGCGACGCCGTCGGGACCCTCGAGGGCGACGGTCGGCCGGTCGTTCGGGGCCGGGAACTCCTCGACGATGAACTGGAGCACGCGGTCGACGCCGATGCCCTTCGCGGCCGCGCCGCAGAGGACCGGCGCGATGCGCGCGTCGGCGAACCCGCGCTTCACGCCCGCGACGACGACGTCCTCGGGAAGGGTGCCGGTCTCGAGGTAGCTGGCGATGAGCGCGTCGTCGGACTCCGCGACGGCCTCGACGAGTTTCTGCCGGAACGGCCCGGCGCGTCCCTCGACGTCCGGCGGCCACGGGCCCTCGACCGGACCGGCGCCGTCGGCGTACGTGAACGCCTTCTCGTGGAGGAGGTCGGCGACGCCGACGAAGCCGTGCTCCTCGCCGATCGGCAGTTCGAGCGGCGCGACCTGGTTCCCGAACGCGCGCACGAGCGCGTCGAGGGTGTCCGGGAACGACGCGCGATCGCGGTCGAGCTTGTTCACGAGGATCGCCCGCGGCAGCCCCGCCTCGACGGCGAGCTCCCACGCGGCCTCGGTCTGGACCTCGACGCCGTCGACCGCGGAGACCACGACGAGGACCGCGTCGACCGCGCGGATCGCGTTGCGCAGGTCGCCGATGAAGTCGGCGTCTCCCGGCGCGTCGAGGACGTTCACCTTCGTGCCGCGCCATTCGACGGGGGCCATCGCGAGCGACACGCTGATGCCCTTGCGGATCTCCTCGGGTTCGTGGTCGGAGACCGTCGTGCCGTCGGTGACCGAGCCCATGCGGGTGATCGCCCCGGAGGCGAGGAGCATCGCCTCGAGGAGCGTCGTCTTGCCGGAGCCGCCGTGGCCGACGAGCAGCACGTTGCGGATGTCCTTCGCAGCGTAGGTCTGCATACGCAATCCCTCCCGCAGGCATCGCGATTGTAGTCCCGTGCCTGCGAGCCGCGCTGGGCGCGTGGGGGCCGGTGCTAGGCTCGCGCCGATGGGCGACGCGGGGACCACCCGGAGGGCGCGCCCGGGCGTCGCCCTCGCGTGCGCGGCCGTCGTCGTGGCGTCCGCGGCGGCGGGAACGCTCGTCGTCTCGGGCGAGCGCGCGGGCGCCGGCCCGGTCGTCCTCGCCGCGGGATTCCTCCTCGTCGCCGCGGCGTCGGCGACCGGACGCCCGGGCCGCCCCCGCGAGCGGGTCCTCGTCTCCCTCGCCGATCGCGCGCTCGACGGGTGCGTCCTCGGGGCGCTCGTCTGGTCCGCGCGCCGCGCCGATCCGGGACTCGCCGCCGCCGCCCTGCTGTGCTTCGCGCTCGGTGCGCTCGCGGCGTACGCGCGGGCGCGCGCGTGCGGTCTCGGCTACGACCTCGGCTGGCTCTCGCCGATCTCCGCGGTGAAGACGGGCGGTATCGGGCTCGCGCTCCTCCTCGGGTGGGGGACCGGCGGCTACCTCGCGATCGCCGCGTGGCTCGCCGTGGCGACGATCGTGCGCGTGAGCCAGGTCTGGAAGGAGGAGCTCGCATGAGCGCGTCGACCGAGGGGCGTGCGGACCCCGCGTCGGAGACGCCACGCGAGCGGGCGGTCTACGCCCTCTACCGCGGCGCGCAGTGGCTCGCCCTCGCGCTCCCCGAAGCCGTGGGGCGCGGGCTGTTCGACGTCGTCGCCCACGTGGCCTTCCGGCTCGCGCCGCGCATGCGCGCGGTCGTCTCGGCGAACCAGGCCCGCGTCCTCGGCCGCGATCCCTCGGACCGCCTCGTGCGCGAGAGCGCGGAGGAGGCGTTCGAGCTCTACGCGCGGTACTGGTTCGAGTCCTTCCGTCTGCCGGCCTGGTCCGCCGAGGAACTCGAGCGCCGGACCGATGTCGTCGGGGCGGAGCACATCGACGCGGCGCTCGAGAAGGGACGCGGGTGCGTCATCGCCCTCGGCCACCTCGGCAACTGGGATGCGGCCGGCGCGTGCATCGCGCGCCGCGGCTACCGCGTCGCGTCGGTGAACGAGGCCCTGCGGCCGCGTCGGCTCTTCGACCTGTTCCGGGAGCACCGCGAGGCATTCGGCGTGACGATCGTCGGCCTCGACGCCCCGAACCTCGGCGTCGCGCTCGCCGGCTTCCTCGAGCGCAACATGATCGTCGCGCTCCTCGCCGACCGCGACCTGTCGGGACGGGGCGTCGAGGTCGAGATGTTCGGCGCGACGCGGCGGATCCCCTCGGGGCCGGCCTCGCTCGCGCTCTCCTCGGGTGCGCCGCTCCTGCTGTGTTCGGTCGCGACGACCGGGCGCGGGTGGCGCGTGCGGATCTCGGCCCCGCTCGAGATCGAGCCGACCGGCGACCGGAAGGAGGACGTCCGGGCGCTCACGCGCCGCCTCGCGGCGGGGTTCGAACGCGCGATCGCGGAGCACCCGGCGGACTGGCACCTGTTCCAACCGGCGTGGCCATGAGGGTCGCCCTCGCCTGCCCCTACGCGTGGGACGCCGCCGGGGGCGTCCAGGTGCACGTCGGCGATCTCGCGCGGCGGCTGCGCGATCGCGGCGACGAGGTCCTCGTGCTCGCGCCGTCGCGCGAGCCTCCGGCCGAGCCGTGGGTGCGCTCCGTCGGCCGCCCGGTGCGCATCCCGTACGCCGGGACCGTCGCGCCGATCTGCTCGTCGCCGGGCTCGTGGTCGCGCGTGCGCACCTGGCTCGAGGCCTTCGCGCCGGACGTCGTGCATGTCCACGAGCCGTTCGTCCCGAGCACCTCGATGTTCGCGACGCTCGCCGCGCGCGCTCCCGTCGTCGCGACGTTCCACGCGTACCTCGACCGATCGCGCCTCCAGCGCCTCGCCGGTCCGCTCCTCGGCCGCGTCGCGCGCAGGGTCGACGCAGGGATCGCGGTGTCCGCGGCCGCGTCGGAGTTCCTCGCGCGCACGTCGGACCTGCGGATCCAGATCGTGCCGAACGGGGTGGAGGTCGGACGCTTCCGCGGCGAGCGCGCCGTCGGCGGCGTACCGACGATCGCGTGGGTCGGACGCCTGGACCCGCAGAAGGGCCTCGGGGTCGCGCTCGACGCGCTCGAGATGCTCGTGCGGGCCTTCCCGTCCGTCCGACTCGTCGTCGCGGGGGACGGCGAGGATCGCGACCTCGTCGAGGAACTCCCCGAGGAGCTCGCCCGACACGTCGAGCTCCTCGGCACCGTGCCGAACGCGCGGGTTCCGGAGGTGCTCCTCGGCGCCGACGTGTTCGTCGCGCCGGCGACCGGACAGGAATCGTTCGGCATCGTCCTCGTCGAGGCGATGGCCGCGGGGGTCCCGGTCGTCGCGAGCGACATCCCCGGCTACCGCGAGGTGCTGCGGCACGACCTCGACGGGCTCCTCGTTGCGCCCGACGACCCCGAGGCCCTCGCCCGGGCCGTCGCCCGGGTCCTCGCCGACCGCGATCTCGCCACGCGGCTCGCCTCCGCCGGCCCCGAGCGCGCGGCGACCTTCTCGTGGGAGGCCGTGCTCCCCCGCATCGTGGGCATCTACGAACGGGCGATCGCGGGGCGCGCCTGACCCCGTTGCTACGATGGAGGTCATGTCCACGCAGGTCGTCGTCCTCCTCGCGCTCGGCGTGCTCGTGGTGTGGGCGGCCTACCTGTTCAACCGCCTCGTCGCGTACCGCACCCGCGCGGAGAACGGCTGGTCGCAGATCGACGTGCAGCTGCGCCGACGCCACGACCTCATCCCGAACCTCGTCGAGGCCGTTCGCGGGTACGCGGCGCACGAACGGGAGCTCTTCGAACGCGTCACTGCCGCGCGGACCCGCGGCGTCGAGGCGACGACGGTGCACGATCAGGCGGACGCCGAACGCTCGCTCGGCACCGGCGTGCGGCAGCTCCTCGCGGTCGCCGAGGGCTACCCCGACCTCAAGGCGGACGCGAACTTCCTCGCGCTCCAGGAGGAACTCTCGGGCACCGAGTCGAAGATCGCGTACGCGCGGCAGTTCTACAACGACCAGGTCATGCGGCTGAACACGGCGATCGACTCCTTCCCCTCGAACCTCATCGCCTCGGCATTCGGCTTCGGGGAGCGGGAGTTCTTCGAGATCGACGACGAGGCTGCCGGACCCGTGACGGTCGACCTCGGGGGAGGGGCGTAGATGTACGAGGCCATCGCGGCGAACCGTCGGCGCACGGTCGTGCTCGTCCTCGGGGCGGCCGCCCTCCTCGCGGCGGTCGGCTACGTCCTCGGGGAGCTCTACTCGAGCGGGCCGTTCGGCTTCCTGTTCGCGCTCGGCTTCGCGGGGATCAGCGCGTTCGGCTCGTACCGCTACGGCGACCGGCTCGTCCTCGCGAGCACGCGCGCGAAGGAGGTCACGCCCGAGGAGGAACCGCGCCTCCACAACGTCGTCGAGGGGCTCGCGATCGCCGCGGGCCTGCCGAAGCCGCGGGTCTACGTCGTGCCGGAGGATGCTCCCAACGCCTTCGCGACGGGTCGCGACCCCGAGCACGCGTCGATCGCGGTCACGCGCGGCCTGCTCGAACGGCTGAACCGACTCGAGCTCGAGGGCGTGATCGGCCACGAGCTCGCCCACGTCGCCGATCGCGACATCCTCCTCGGCACCGTCGTCGCGAGCCTGATCGGCGCCGTCATCCTCCTGTCCGACTTCTTCCTGCGCTCGATGTGGTGGGGCGGGTTCGGCGGCCGACGCGACGATCGCGAGGGCGGGAGCAACGGCATCCTCGCGATCCTCGGGCTCCTCCTCCTCATCGTCGCGCCGATCGCGGGCCAGAT
The DNA here is from genome assembly GCA_046082745.1 of Actinomycetota bacterium. Classification (GTDB taxonomy): domain Bacteria; phylum Actinomycetota; class UBA4738; order UBA4738; family HRBIN12; genus JBJTIF01. The sequence continues at coordinate 8,791 of JBJTYK010000145.1, forward strand.
CGTGCGGCTCGCGGTCTCGCGCCAGCGCGAGTACCTCGCCGACGCGCAGGGGGTCCTCTACACGCGGTACCCGCCGGGCCTCATCGGGGCCCTTCGGAAGATCGACGAGGCGAGCGCGATCCCGATGCGGAGCGCGAGCAACGCGACGGCGCACCTGTGGCTCTCGGAGCCGACGCCGCCGCGGCGCGGGCGCGGGGTCGCGGGTCTGCTCGCGACGCACCCGCCGATCCCCGACCGCATCCGGCGTCTTGCGGAGATGTGATTTTCGCCGGAGGTCGTTGAGGCCCCTCCCGATGGCCGGTAGCGTCGCGGCGTCGCCGCATCCGCGGCCGCAGCCCAGGGAGGTCCGATGGCACTGACGCGTCGCGGGAGGATCGCGCTCCTCGTCCTCGCCGCCCTTGTCGCGGTCGTCGCGACGGTCGTCGTGGCGGTCGCGACCCGGCCGAAGGGCACCTCGGTCATCGGCGCCGTCGCCGACATCGTCCGGCCCGATCCGATCTGCCCCCTGACCGGCCTCCGGGCGACGGGCGAGGAGGTCCCCGCGCGCCCCGCGCTCGCGGTGAAGGTCGAGAACAGCGTCTCGGCGCGCCCGCAGGCGGGGCTGAACGACGCGGACGTCGTCTACGAGGAACCCGTCGAGGGCGGCATCACGCGGTTCATCGCGATCTTCCAGTGCGCCGACGCCGATCGGCTCGGGCCCGTGCGCAGCGCGCGCACGACCGACCCCGACGTGCTCCTCCAGTACGGGCTTCCCGTCTTCGCGTACTCGGGCGGCGCGCCGCTCGTGCGCCAGCTGGTCGCGCAGGCCGGCCTCCTCGACGTGAACTTCGAGGACAACCCCGACCTCTACGACCGCGACCCCGCGCGCGAGATGCCGCACGACGTGTTCACCTCGACCGCGCGCCTGTGGGCGGGCGCGACGTGGACGGCGGGCGCGCCCGACCCGGTCTTCGCCTTCGACGAGACGGCGCCGGAGGTCTCGAAGAAGGCGCGGGCGGTCCACCTCGACTTCTCGTCGTCCTCCGACGTGTGGTGGTACTGGGATGCCGGACAGAGCCTGTGGCTCCGCTCGCACGGGGACGACCCGCACCTCCTCGAGGACGGTTCCCGCGTCGCGGCATCGACCGTCATCGTCCAGGTCGTCGAGGTGCGCGACGGCACGATCATCGACGCTGCCGGCAACCCGTCGCCCGAGGTCACGCTGCTCGGCACGGGGAAGGCCTACGTGTTCCGCGACGGACGGGTCGTCGTCGGGCGCTGGGTCCGCGACACCCTCGGCGAGGTCACGCGGTTCGTGACGAAGGACGGGGAGGAGATCGCCCTCGTGCCCGGCCGGACCTGGATCGAGCTCCTGCCCTCGACGATCGCGGTCGAGGTCGGCAGGCGCTAGGCCGCCCGCCCGCCGGGGCGCCGGAGCCCCGGGACCCGGCGGTACACTGGGGGCCGAGACCGACCCCAGGAGGGGCTCCGTGGACCGCGAGACCGGGACGTTCCGCGTCAAGGCCGGACTGGCCGAGATGCTGAAGGGCGGCGTCATCATGGACGTCACCGACGCCGACCAGGCGAAGATCGCCGAGGATGCGGGCGCGTGCGCCGTCATGGCACTCGAGCGCGTGCCGGCCGACATCCGCCGCGACGGCGGGGTCGCCCGGATGTCCGACGCGGCGATGATCGAGCGGATCATCTCCTCCGTCACGATCCCGGTGATGGCGAAGGCCCGCATCGGCCACTTCGTCGAGGCGCAGATCCTCCAGGAGCTCGGCGTCGACTACGTCGACGAGTCCGAGGTGCTCACCCCGGCGGACGAGGAGCACCACATCGACAAGTGGG
>JBJTYK010000146.1:0-2626 GCA_046082745.1 Actinomycetota bacterium
GTGGGGGCGGCTGTCGCGCACGCGGCGCTCGGCCGCCTGCGCGACGGCCGCCTCGTCGAGGCCGCGGCCGAGGGCGGGGCCGCGCTGCTCGAGGACCTCCGCGAGCGACTCGCGGGCGCGCCGGGGGTGGGCGACGTGCGGGGCCTCGGGATGCTCCTCGGGGTGGAGCTCGTGGCCGACCGCGCGACGAAGGCGCAGTTCCCGCGCTCCGAGCAGGTGACCGAGCGGGTGCTCGCCGCCGCCCGGGAACGCGGCCTGCTCCTGTACTCGAGCACCGGCCACCTCGACGGCGCCGGCGACCTCCTCGTCCTCGGTCCGCCGCTCGGCCTCACGGCCGAGGAGCGCGGCCTCGTCGTCGAGCGCACCGGGGACGCGATCGACGCCGTCCTCGGGTGAGCGGGGGCGTCGGGCTCGTCCGCTGCCCCGGGGTCCGCGCGTACGACCACGGTCCGAGCCATCCGCTGCGGCCCGATCGCGTGCGGTGGGCCTGGGACCTCATGGACGCGACCGGCGTCGTGCACTCCGCGGAGTTCGTCGCCGCGACCCGGGCCGCGGGCGAGGGCGTCCCCGGCTCGTACGCGCGCTTCGGCTACGGGCGGGGCGACAACCCGATCTTCCCGCACATGCACGACGCGGCGGCCGACGTCGCGGGCGCGTCGCTCGTCGGCGCCGAGGCGGTCCTGCGCGGCGAGGTCCTCCACGCGTTCAGCGCGGCCGGCGGGCTCCACCACGCGATGCCCGAGCGCGCCTCGGGGTTCTGCGTCTACGACGATCCGGCGATCGCGATCGCGTGGCTCCTCGCCGCCGGCGTCGCCCGCGTCGCGTACGTCGACCTCGACGTCCACCACGGCGACGGTCCGCAGGCGATCTTCTGGCGCGAGCCGCGCGTCCTCACGGTCTCGGTCCACGAGTCGGGCCGGACGCTCTTCCCCGGGACCGGCGAGCGCGAGGAACGCGGCGCCGGCGCGGCGTTCGGCACGAAGGTGAACGTCCCGCTCCCCGCGGGCACCGGCGACCGGGCGTGGCTCCGCGCGGTCCGCGAGGTCGTCGTCCCGGCCGTCACCGCGTTCCGCCCCGAGGTCCTCGTCACCCAGCTCGGCTGCGACACCCACCACACCGATCCGCTCGCGCACCTCGAGGTGACGACCGCGGCGTACGCGGAGGCCGCGCGGACGCTCCATCGGTTGGCGCACGATGCCGCGGGCGGGCGCTGGCTCGCGACCGGCGGCGGCGGGTACCGGCGCGTCCAGGTCGTCCCGCGCGCGTGGACGATCGACTTCGCCGCGATGGCCGAGGCGGAGCTCGACGACGCGCTCCCCGCGTCGTGGCGCGACGCGGTGCGCGCGGAGAGCGGGGAGGAGCCCCCGGCGACGTTCTCCGAGCCCGCGGTCCCCGAGCGCGAGGTCGGTGCCGACGCGGCGGTCGACGCGGCGCGCGCGGTGGCGCTCGGCGGCTAGCGCGTCAGTCGGAGGCCGGCGTCGCCCGGAAGCCCTTCACGGCCTGACGCACGCCCCAGCGGTAGAGCGGCGGGACGAGCACCCGGAACGCCTGGAGCGGTCCGACGGCCCGCGGCACGGAGACCTCGGGGCCCATGTCGCGGCGCACGACGTCGACGATCACCTTCGCGACGCGGTCGGCGGAGAGCACGAGGAACGACGGCACGCCGGTCTGCGGGAAGCCCTCCGTCACCGCGAACCCAGGGTTCACGCTCGTCACGCGGATCCCGCGCGGTGCGAGCTCGTAGGCGAGCGCCTCGCTGAACGCGACGACCGCGTGCTTGCTCGCCGTGTAGACGGAATGCCCCGGCGTCGCGAAGCGGCCGGCCAGCGAGGCGACGTTCACGACGTGGCCGTGGCCGCGCTCGAGGAACAGCGGCAGGAACGCGCGGGTCCCCTGGAGCACCCCGAGGACGTTCACGCGGATCACGCGGTCGATCTGCTCGGCGGTGAGGTGCTCGAACGCGCCGCCACCGGGGATGCCGGCGTTGTTCACGAGCGCGTCGAGTCCGCCGTGGACCTCGCGCACCCGCTGGGCGAGCGCGTCGATCGCCTCGGGATCCGCGACGTCGCAGGCGACCGCGGTCGCCTCGCCGCCGCGCTCGCGGATGCGCGCCGCGACGGTCTCGAGCCGGTCGAGCCGGCGCGCGGCGAGCACGACCTTCGAGCCCGCGCGCGCGAAGCGGAGCGCCGCGAGTTCGCCGAACCCCGACGAGGCGCCGGTGACGACGACGACCGCACCGCGGAGCTCCACCTGCGTCCCTCCTCCGGACGGGAGCCGGTTGCCGCCCGTCCCTACAATGAACCGCATGGACGTTATCGGATCCCACGCCGCGCGCCTGCCGGCGATCGACGGCCGCTGGGAGCCGGGTCCGTGGGAGCGGGAGGAACTCCGGCTCGCGCTCCTCGACGGCGGCATCGCGGGACCGCAGGTGAGCCACCCGATGGACAACGTCCTCGGCAACATCGGGCTCCTGTGCGAGGGCGACCCCGACAAGCAGTTCGGGCTCACCGGGGTCGACGGGTTCGCGCCCGAGGAGGTCTTCGCGCTCGTCGACGCGGCGTCGGGATTCTACGCCGCAGCGAGACTGCGGACCGGAACGGTCCCAGTCGACCCCGCAATCGTCGTC
>JBJTYK010000147.1:0-8706 GCA_046082745.1 Actinomycetota bacterium
CGCGCTCCGCGATCGTTTCGCGGTCGGGGCGGTCGGCGCGGCGTTCCGCCATCGCGACCGTGTCGCCGATGGCGCCGCGTTCTTTGACGGGGAGCTCGCGGTCGACCGCGAGCGCGCGACCGGCGACGCGGGCCCGCGCGCGTACAACCACACCGCGGGCGTCGCGACCGCCGACGCCGACGGCACCGTCGTCTCCTCGCTCGTCACGGTCTTCGACGACTTCGGCTCGGCCGTCTTCGTCGAGGAGGGCGGCTTCGTCCTCACGAACCGCGCCGCGGGATTCACCGAGGGTCCGAACGCGCCGCGACCGGGCGCGCGCCCTGTCCACACGCTCTCCCCCTCGCTCCACGTGACCCGCGCCGGCGACCTCGTCGCCGTCGCGACGCCGGGTGCCGACGGTCAGGTGCAGACGCTCCTGCAGGTCCACCTGAACCTGCGGACCGGCGATGCGATCGACGTCGCGCAGGCGCGACCCCGCTGGCGGCTCCAGGAGGGTTCGCTCATGGTCGAGGAGGACCACCCCTCGCTCGCCGCGCTCCGCGACCGCGGGCACGCGGTCGTGCCCGTCGCGGCGCGCGACGCGCTGTTCGGCTCCGTCGTCGCGGCGGGCGTCGACGGCGAGGGACCCTGGGCGGCGGCCGACGTCCGCCGGGAGGTGGCGGCCGGTGGCGCCTGACCCGTTCGAGGACGCGATCGTCGCGGAGGTCGAGGCGCGGGAGACGTACCTCGTCGACCTCTGCCGACGCCTCGTCGAGGCGCCGAGCGTGAGTCCGCCCGGCGACACCCGCGCCGTCGCGACGGTCGTCGCCGACGCCCTCGCGGACCTCGGTCGCAGCGCCGAGGTCGTCGCGCGCGATCCGCTGAAGCCCTCGGTCCTCGCGACGGTCGGCGAGGGTCGCCCGCACCTCGTCCTGAACGTGCACCTCGACACGATGCCGCCCGGCGACGTGGGCGCATGGACGGTCGATCCGTTCCGGCTCACCGAGCGCGAGGGTCGCCTCTACGGACTCGGCATGGGGAACATGAAGGGCGCGGTCGCCGCGATGGTCGTCGCGTACGCGATCCTCGCCGAACGCGTCGACGCGCTCGGCGGGCGCATCACGTTCAGCGCCGTCGCCGACGAGGTCATGTTCGGACCCGACGGGGCGGCGTGGCTCCTCGAGTCGCGCCCCGACGACCTCGTCGGCGACGGCTTCCTCTGCGGCGAGGGCCCGGGCTTCATGCGGGTCGCGGTCGGCGAAAAGGGCGTCGCGTGGTACCTGCTCGAGGCGGAGGGTCCCGCCGGCCACTCCTCGCGCGCGCGGGCGGGGGCGTCGGCGATCGCGAAGCTCGCCGCCGCGGTGCTCGCCCTCGACGCGGCGAACGGTCGCCACGGAACGCTCCCCGGGGATCTCCGCGAGGTGCCGACCGAGGGCGACCCCGGCGCGACGCTCGCGGTGAACGTCGGGACGATCGAGGGCGGCACCGTCGAGAGCCAGCTCCCGATCCGCGCGAGCGCGACCGCCGACCTCCGCCTGCCCCCCGGCATCGACCTCGCGGCCGCCGACGCGCTCGTCGCCGACGCCTGCGACCCGCACGACGTCCGCTGGTCGCGCGTGAAGGGCTGGGACCCGAACTGGACGGGGTTCGACGAGCGCCTCACGCGCTCGATCCTCGGCGCGGTCCGCAGCGTCCGCGGCACCCCCGCGGTCCCCGCGATCCGGGTCCCCGCGAGCGACGCGAGCCGCTGGCGCGCGCTCGGCGTCCCCGCGATCTGCTTCGGTCCGCAGCCGACGCACGCCGCGGGCATCGACGACTACGCGGAACGCGTGGACGTCGTGGACTGCGCGAAGATCTACGCGCTCACCGCGGCGCGGTTCCTCGGAGGAACCGGCTCAGACCGCTAGGCCGGCGGCCGCGAGACCGGCCTCGCCGCACGCGCGGTCGACGGACCCCGCCGCGCCGCTCACGCCGAGCCCGCCGACGAGTTCGCCGTCGACGCGGATCGGGAGTCCGCCCGGGAAGACGATGAAGCGACCGCCGATCGCGGTCGACAGGCCCCAATCGGAACCCCCCGGGTTCGTCATCTCGGCCCAGCGTTCCGTCGGGGCACCCGCCGCCATCGCGGTCCACGCCTTGTCCGCGGCGAGCGGCGCGGCGACGAGCTGCGCGCCGTCCATCCGGATCGACGCGACGACGTTGCCGCCCGCATCGACGACCGTCGCGGCGAGCGCGACGCCGCGCTCCTGCGCCGCGACCCGCACGCCGTCGAGGATCCGCAGCGCGAGGTCGAGCCCGACCGAGGGAACGCGGACGACCCCGTCGCTCACGCGATCCTCGCGATCACCGTGCCGACCGGCACGACGTCGTTCACCGCGACGAGGAGCTCCGCGATCGTCCCCGCCACCGGCGCCTCGACGTCGGCCTCCACCTTGTCGGTGAGCACCCCGGCGATCGGCTGCCCGGCGGCGACGACGTCACCCACGGCGACCTTCCACTCGGTGAGGGTCGCCTCCTGCATCGTCATGCCCCACTTCGGGAGTTCGACGTCGGTCATCGCGCCACCGCCGCCGCCCCGAGGACCCTGCGGGTCGCGTCGAGGACGCGGTCCTCGCCGACGAGCACGCGCTTCTCGAGCACCGGGGAGAACGGGATCGGCACGTCCTCCCAGGCGACGCGGACCGGCGCGGCCTTCAGCGAGGAGAACCCGCGCTCCGCGACGGTCGCGGCGATCTCGCTCGCGGCCGAGCACGTGAGCCGCGCGGAGTCGCAGACGACGAGCCGACCGGTCTTCGCGACCGACTCGAGGATGAGGTCGTGGTCCATCGGGACGAGCGTCCGCGGATCGACGACCTCCGCCTCGACGCCCTCGGCCGCGAGCCGCTCCGCGGCGGCGAGCGCGACCGGGACCGTCGCGCCGATCGCCACGATCGTCACGTCGCGCCCGACCCGCTTCACGTCGCCGACGCCGATCGGCACCTCGTACGCGCCCTCGGGGACGTCGCCGCGCATGCCGCCGAGCACGGCGTCCTGGAAGTAGACGACCGGGTTGTCGTCGCGGACCGCGGCGATCATGAGCCCCTTCGCGTCGTACGGCGTCGACGGCATGACGACCTTCAGCCCCGCGACGTTCATGATCATCGGGTGCGGGTTCTCGGAGTGCTGCGCGGCCGCCGAGCCCGACGGCCCCGTCCCGGTGAAGTAGACGATCGGCAGCGACACCTGTCCCCCCGACATGTAGCGGAGCTTCGCCGCCTGGTTCGCGAGCTGGTCCATCGCGACGTAGAAGAAGGAGCCGACCATCATGTCGACGACCGGTCGCAGCCCCGACGCGGCCGCGCCGATGCACGCGCCGACGAACGCCTGCTCGCTGATCGGGGTGTTCACGATCCGCTCGGGACCGAACTCGTCCACGAGACCGCGGGTGCCGCCGATCACCGAGATGCGGACGTCCTCGCCCATGACGAACACCGACGGGTCCTCGCGCATGACCTCCGCGAGCCCCTCCGCCATCGCCTTCGTGAAGTAGATGCTCCGCTCGGTCATCGTGCCGCCCCCTCGCGCGCCGTCGAGTACAGGTGGTCGAGCGCCTCCTCGGGATCCGGGTACGGGCTCGCCTCCGCGAAGGCGACCGCCTCGTCGACGCGGGCGACCTCCTCCGCGTCGATCCGGTCGAGGTCCTCCTGCGTCGCGGCGCCGGACGAGAGCAGGTGCGCCGAGAACCGGGCGATCGGGTCGCGGGAGAGCCATTCCTCCCGCTCCGCGCTGCCACGGTAGTCGCCGGTGAAGACCTCCTCGCCCTGGCTGTGGCCCTGGTGGCGGTAGGAGATGCACTCGATGAGGCTCGGCCCGCCGCCGGCGCGCGCACGCGCGACGGCCTCGAGCGCCGCGGCGCGCACCGCGAGGACGTCGTTGCCGTCGACCTGCACGCCCGGGATGCCGAACGCGTGGCTCCGCTCGGCGATGACGCCCGCGGTGAGCTCGGCGGTCGCCGTCCACTCGGAGTAGCCGTTGTTCTCGCAGAGGAAGATCACGGGGAGCTTCCAGATCGCCGCGAGGTTCATCGACTCGAGGAACACGCCCTGGTTGCTCGCGCCGTCCCCGAAGAAGGAGACGGTCACGCGGTCCGCGCCGGTCCGGCGGTCAGCGAGCGCCGCGCCGGTCGCGATCGGGATGCCCCCGCCCACGATGCCGTTCGTGCCCATGATGCCGAGCGAGAAGTCCATGATGTGCATCGACCCGCCCTTGCCGCGGCAGTAGCCGTCCACCTTGCCGAAGAGTTCGGCCATCATCCGGCGCACGTCGGCACCCTTCGCGATGACGTGACCGTGTCCGCGGTGCGTCGAGGTGATGCGGTCGTCGGTCCGCAGCGTCGAACACACGCCCGTCGCGATCGCCTCCTCGCCGACGTAGAGGTGCACGAAGCCGGGGAGCTTCCCGCGCTTGTGCAGCGCGATGAGTCGCTCCTCGAAGCGTCGGATGCGGAGCATCGTCCGCAGGAGTTCCCGTCCGTCGACCGTTGCCTCGCCCATCCGATCGCTCCCCTCGCGTGCGACGTCGCGTATACAATATCCACATGTCGGACCTCCTCGCCAACCGCATCGCGCTCGTCACCGGCGGCGCACGCGGCATCGGGCTCGCGGTCGCGCGGGGGATGCTCCGGGAAGGAGCGCGCGTCGTCCTCGCCGACGTCGACGCCGCGACGGTCGAGGCGACGGGCGTGGAGCTCGAGCGCGAGGCCCCGGGTCGCGTGCTCGCGGTGACCGCCGACGTGACCGACGAGGCCTCCACGGAGGCGCTCGCGGACGCCGCGGAACGCGCCTTCGGCACGGTGGACGTCGCGGTCGCGAACGCGGGGATCCTCCTGCTGCGGCACGCCGTCGACACCGACGTCGCCGCCTGGCGCAAGGTGATCGACGTGAACCTCACCGGCGCGTTCATCACGGCGAAGGTCTTCGCGAAGCGGATGCTCGCGGCCGGCGTCCCGGGTCGGATCATCTTCACGTCGTCGCTGTTCGGCGTGCGCGGCGGGGTCGAGAACTCCGCGTACTCGGCGACGAAGTGGGCGCTCCTCGGCATCACCGAGTGCATGGCCGCCGAGCTGGGCGGCTCCGGGATCACGGTGAACTCGGTGTGCCCCGGACAGGTCGACACGGAGATGATGCGCCAGCTCGCCGCCGACCGTTCCGCGCTCCGCGGCACGACGCCCGAGGAGGAGATCGGCCGGCTCACCGCGAAGGTCCCGATGGGTCGCCTCGCCGACCCCGCGGAGATCGCCGACGTCTACGTCTTCCTCGCGAGCCACCTCGCGCGCTACGTGAACGGTCGCTCGATCGTCGTCGACGGAGGGTGGCTCGTTGGCTGAGCGAGTCGGGGCGTCGCTCGCCGCGAACCCCGTCGCGCCCGGACCGCCCGGTCCCGAGGGCGCGGCGTCCGGCGGCCCGGATCCGACGGCGTTCCACCGGCGGCTCCCCGGCTACGCGCCGACGCCGCTGCTCGGCCTGCCGCGCATCGCCGAGCGGCTCGGCGTCGGCGAAGTCCTCGCGAAGGTCGAGACCGAACGCTTCGGCCTGCCCGCCTTCAAGATGCTCGGCGCGTCGTGGGCGTCGTTCCGCGCGCTCTGCGACCGGATCGGCGCGGAGCCGGAGTGGTCGACGGTCGAGGACCTCCGGGCCGCGTTCGCGCCGCTCGGGCTCACCCTCACGACGGCGACCGACGGGAACCACGGGCGAGCCGTGGCGCGGTTCGCCCGGATCGTCGGCCTGCGCGCGCACATCCTCGTCCCCGCGGGGACCGCGGACGCGCGGATCGAGGCGATCCGCTCGGAGGGCGCGACGGTCGCGGTGGTCGATGGCACCTACGATGACGCGGTGCGCCGCGCGGCCGACGCCGACCCCCGGACCTCCGTGGTCGTCTCCGACACCGCCTGGGAGGGCTACGAGGCCGTACCCCGCTGGGTGATCGACGGCTACCGCACGATCTTCGCGGAACTCACCGAGCAGCTCGCGGCGACGGGTCGCGACGTGCCCGACCTCGTCGCCGTCCCGCTCGGCGTCGGCGCGCTCGGCGCCGCGGCCGGCCTCTACGCGTCGACCGCCTGGACCCCCGACGGCCGGCCGCGGCTCCTCGGCATCGAGCCCACGTCCGCCGCGTGCGTCCGCGACGCGGTCCTCGCGGGCCACATCGTGGAGGTACCCGGCCCGCACCGCTCGATCATGGCCGGCCTGAACTGCGGCCTCGCCTCCCCCGTCGCCTACCCGATCGTGCGCGCGCGTTTCCACGCGTTCGTCGCGATCGAGGACTCGGCGGTCGAGGAGGCCACGCGGGAGTTCGACCGCGAGGGGTTCGAGGTCGGCGAGTGCGCCGCCGGGACGCTCGCCGGCGTCGAGGCCGCGATCGCGCTCGACCACGACGGCGTGCTCGGACTCGACGGCGATGCCACGGTCCTCCTGATCCTCACGGAGGGCGTCACCGACCCGGCGTCCTTCGAACGCATCGTCGGCCACCCGCCGACGCGCGCGGTCGCGTGATGGGCGATCCGCTCGCGCTCGCCCTCGTCGCCCTCGCGGCGTTCGTCGCCGGCACGGTGAACGCCGTCGCGGGGGGCGGCACGCTCATCACCTTCCCCGCGCTCACCGGCGCGGGCCTCGCCGCGACGGTCGCGAACGTCACGAGCACCGTCGCGCTTGCCCCCGGCTACGCGAGCGGCGCGGCGGCCCAGCGCGCCGACCTCGTCGGCCAGCGCCGCCGCGCCGCGGTCCTCGTCCCGGTCGGCGTCGCCGGCGGTCTCGCGGGGGGCGCGCTCCTCCTCGCGACGGGCGAGCGCCTCTTCCAGGCAATCGTCCCGTTCCTCCTCTTCACCGCGAGCGCGATCCTCTGGCTCCAGCCGCGGGTCCGTCGCATCGTGCGCGAGCGCACCGACCGCGCCGGCGACGCGCCCACGGAGCGGCTCGCGCCCTGGCTCGTCGTCGCGGTCTTCCTCGCCTCGGTCTACGGCGGCTACTTCGGCGCGGGCCTCGGGATCGTGCTCCTCGCCGTGCTCGGCCTCGGCCTCGAGGACGACCTGCGCCGCATCAACGCGCTCCGGCTCGCGGTCGCGTTCGGCGTGAACGGGACGGCGGCGCTCTTCTTCCTCGCCTCCGGGTACGTCGCGTGGGACGCGGCGATCGTGATGATGGTCGGGGCGATCGCGGGCGGCGCGTTCGGCGGTCGGATCGCGGACCGCGTGGACGAGGACGTGCTCCGGCTCACCGTGGTCGCCATCGGCATCGCGGTCGGCATCGCGTTCCTGCTCCGGGTGCTCTGAGCGTCGGTCGCGCGTCGCGCTAGCGGGCGATGCGCGCGAGGCGCTCGCCGGCGGCCCGCAGCGTCTCGACCCGCTTGCAGAACGCGAACCGCACGACGTCCTTCCCGAGTCCCGGTTCCGAGAAGAACGACGAGCCCGGAACGCACGCGACGCCGACGTGCTCGGCGAGGTGCCGCGCCGCGGCGACGTCGTCGCCGAACCCGAGGTGCGAGACGTCGGCCATCACGTAGTACGCGCCGGAGGGCGGCCGCACGCCGAACCCCGCGGCCGCGAGCACCTCCATCGCCACGTCGCGGCGCTCCGCGTACTCGGCGACCGACCGCTCGTAGTACGCGCGCGGCATCCGGAGCGCGGCGATGCCCGCGTGCTGGAGCGGCGTCGGCGCGCCCACCGTGAGGAAGTCGTGGACCTTCCGGATGCCGCCCGCGAGTGTCGCCGGCGCGATGCTCCAGCCGACCCGCCAGCCGGTCACCGCATAGGTCTTCGAGAGCGCCGAGATCGTCACCGTGCGCTCCTCCATCCCCGGGACCGTCGCCATCGGGACGTGCCGTGCGCCGTCGTAGACGATGTGCTCGTAGATCTCGTCGGTGAACGCGATGACGTCCCATTTCGCGCAGAGCGCCGCGATCGTGGCGAGCTCCTCGCGCGTGAAGACCTTCCCGGTGGGGTTGTTCGGCGTGTTCACGACGATCGCGCGCGTGCGCGCGTTGAAGGCCGCCGCGAGCTCCGCCTCGTCGAAGGTCCAGTCCGGGCCACGGAGCGGCACGAACCGCGGCACCGCGCCGGCGAGGATCGTGTCCGGCCCGTAGTTCTCGTAGTACGGCTCGAAGATGACGACCTCGTCGCCGGGGTCGAGGATGCCGAGGAGCGACGCGACCATCGCCTCGGTCGAGCCGCAGGTGACCGTGAGGTGGCGGTCGGGGTCGACCGTCATCCCGTACCAGTCGCGGTACGCGTCGGCGATCGCCGCGCGGAACTCGAGCTCGCCCCAGGTGATCGGGTACTGGTTGCGATCGCCGGCGATCGCGGCGGCGGCGGCGTCCTTCAGTTCCTGCGGGGTCGGGAAGTCCGGGAAGCCCTGCGCGAGGTTGATCGCGCCGTGCTCGTTCGCGAGGCGGGTCATCTCGCGGATCACGGATTCCGTGAACGACGCGGCTTTCGCGGAGGAGCGGATCTTCTCGCCCACGGGACCCCCTCGTGCTGACGCCGGGCGCGCGTTGCGCGAGGATACCCCCGTGCTCTCCCGGCTGGCGAACGACGTGCGCTCCGGGGCGACGACCGCCGTCGCCCTCGTCGAGCGGGCCCTCGATCGGATCGCGCAGCTCGACGGGGCGATCGGTGCGGTCGTCGCGCTCCGCGCGGACGCGGCGCGCGCGGAGGCCGCCGCGGTCGACGCGCGCGCCGCGGCCGGCGAGGACCCG
>JBJTYK010000148.1:0-2260 GCA_046082745.1 Actinomycetota bacterium
GATGATCGACCGCCTCGGCTACGCGGCGTACTTCCTCACCGTCGCCGACATCGTCGCCGACGTCCGCGCGATGGGGATCATGTGCGCGTGCCGGGGGAGCGCGGCGGGCTCCCTCGTCTGCCACCTCCTCGGGATCTCCGACGTCGACCCCGTCCGCCACGACCTCGCCTTCGAGCGCTTCCTGAACCCGCGCCGCATCGAGCTCCCCGACATCGACATCGACGTCGAGTCCGCCCGGCGCGAGGACGTCTACGACATGGTCCTCGCGCGCTACGGCGACGACCGCGCGGCCTGCGTCGCGATGGTCGAGACCTATCGCGCGCGCTCGGCGATCCGCGAGGTCGGCAAGGCGCTCGGCCTGCCGGAGGCCGAGCTCGGGCTCGTCGCGAAGTCGTTCCCGCACATCGGCGCGCGCCGGATCCGCGAGGCGATCGCGGAGCTCCCCGAGCTCGCCGGCACGAACCTCGGCGCGGGCCAGCTCGAGACGCTGTTCCGCGTGTGCGAGCGGATCGGCGGGTTCCCCCGCCACCTCGCGCTCCACCCCTCCGGGATCGTCCTGTCCGACCGCGACCTCGTGACGCGGGTGCCGCTCGAACGCTCCTCCCGGGGCTACCGGATGATCCAGGCCGACAAGGACGACGTCGAGCGCCTCGGGTACCTGAAGCTCGACGTCCTCGGGGTGCGGATGCTCTCCGCGATCCGCCACTGCCTCGACGAGGTCGCCCGCACCGAGGACGTCGAGCTCGACCTCGAGCGCATCCCGCTCGACGACCCCGCCACCTTCGAGACGATCCGCGCCTCCGACACGATCGGCTGCTTCCAGATCGAGAGCCCGGGCCAGCGCGAACTCCTCCAGAAGCTCCAGCCCGAACGCTTCGAGGACCTTATCGTCGACATCTCGCTCTTCCGGCCGGGGCCGGTGAAGTCCGACATGATCCGGCCCTACCTCGAGCGGCGGCACGGCCGCGCCGCGCCGGTCTACGCGCACCCCGACCTGCGTCCGGCGCTGCGCGAGACCTTCGGCGTGATCGTCTACCACGAGCAGGTGCTCCGGGTGCTCGCGGCGATCGGCGGCTACGACCTCACCGAGGCCGACGAGATCCGCCGGCGCCTCGATCGCGAGGACCTCCTGCCCGCGATGCGGGCCGCCTTCCTCGGACGCGCGCGGGAGCGCGGCGTCGAGGTGCGCGCGGCGGAGGGCATCTGGGACGCCCTCGCGCAGTTCGCGTCGTTCGGCTTCTGCAAGGCGCACGCCGCCGCGTTCGCGGTGCCGACCTACCGCTCGGCGTGGCTGAAGACCCACCATCCGGCCGCCTTCCTCGCCGGGGTCCTCACCCACGAGCCGGGGATGTACCCGCGCCGCCTCATCCTCGAGGACGCGCGGGAGCACGGCATCGCGATCCTGCCCCTCGACGTGAACCGCAGCGGGGCCGACCACGCCGCGGAACGCGCGGGCGACGGCTGGGGGATCCGCCTCGGCCTGCGCGACGTCCGCGGGATCGCCGAGGGGGAGATCCGCGCGATCCTCGCGGCGCGCGCGGAGCGCCCGTTCCTCGGGGTCGAGGACCTCCTCGAGCGCGCGGCGGTGTCGCGGCCGGTCGCCGAGGCCCTCGCGCACGCCGGGGCCCTCGACGCGGCGGCCCCCGGCGGGAGCCGGCGCGACCGCCTGTTCGCCGCGATGGTCGCCGACCCGGTCCGGCCGGGGGAGCAGCTCGCGTTCGCGGTCGACCCCGCCGCGCCGGCGGGCCTGCCGGAGTACTCCGACGCCGAGCGGGTCCGCGCCGAACTCGAGGTCCTCGGGGTCGACGCCTCCCGCCACGTCGTCTCCTTCTTCGAGCCACTGCTCGCCGACCTCGGCGTCGTCCGGGCGCGGGACCTGCGGCGCCGGCGCGGCGGGGAGCGCGTCGTCGTGGCCGGGATGAAGGTCGCCTCCCAGACGCCCGCGATCCGCAGCGGCCAGCGGATCATCTTCCTCACGCTCGACGACGCGACCGGACCGATCGACGTCACCGTCTTCGCCTCGGTGCAGCCGAAGGTCGCGCGGACGGTGTTCGGCGCGTCGATGCTCGCGGTCGCCGGCACGCTGCGACGCACCGGCGTCGCAGGGGCGAGCATCATCGCCGAGGACGTCTGGGACCTCGTCGCGCTCCAGCGCGCGCGGAACGAAAAGAGGAGCCCGGGGGAACCGTGCGCCCCCCCCCCCCCCCCACCCCACCCCCCTGCGTCACATTTCCTCCCCTCCACCAAAACCTCATCCCCC
>JBJTYK010000149.1:0-2008 GCA_046082745.1 Actinomycetota bacterium
GGGACGAAGGCCGACCTCGTCGACGATGCCGTCGCGCGCGCCGCCCTCCTCGCCCCCGACGCGATCGTCGTCTCCGCCGTGGCGGGGGAGGGACTCGAGGCGCTCGCGTCGCGGCTCGAGGCGGCAGTCACCACCGCGGAGGCGCTCGCCGAGGAGCGCGCCCCGATCGTCATCCTGCGCCCGGGCCGCCCCACGTTCGTCGTGCGCCGCGAGGGGGCCGCGTTCCGGGTCGTCGGGCGCGGCGTCGAGCGCTGGGTCGCCGACACCGACTTCGAGGACGCGGGACAGGTCGCCGCGCTCCAGCGGCGCCTCGTCCGGGAGGGCGTCGAGCGGCAGCTCGCCGCCGCGGGCGCGCGCGAGGGCGACGAGGTGCGGATCGGGTCGCAGGCGTTCGACTTCCTCCCCGGCCAACCGACCCCGGCCCCGTAGGATTGCGCGGATGGGGCGTCGGCTCGGGGTCATGGGCGGAACGTTCGATCCCATCCACTACGGGCACCTGCTCACCGCCGAGGAGGCCATCGTCCAGTTCGGCCTCGACGGGGTGCTCTTCGTCCCGACCGGCCACCCGTGGATGAAGGGGGAGCGGATCGTCTCGCCCGCCGAGGACCGATACCTCATGACCGTCATCGCGACGGCGAGCAACCCGCGCTTCTCGGTCTCGCGCGTCGAGATCGATCGCGACGGCCCGACGTACACCGTCGACACGCTCCGCGAGATCGCCGACCTCCACCGCGACGCCGAGCTCTTCTTCGTGACCGGCGCGGACGCGATGCTCGAGATCTTCCACTGGAAGGACCCCGACGAGGTGCTCTCGCTCGCGCACTTCATCGCGGCGACCCGGCCGGGCTACGACCTCGCGCGCTTCGAGCACGATGCCTCCACCCGCCACCCGAACGTGAGCGTCATGAACATCCCGGCGCTCGCGATCTCCTCGACCGACATCCGCGAGCGCGTCCGCTCGGGTCGGCCGATCCGCTACCTCGTCCCCGAGGGCGTGAAGAGCTACGTCGAGAAGGCGGGCCTGTACCGGTGACGCGCGGTCCCGCCGAGGAGAGCCGCGCGACCGCGCTCGCGGCCGCGCGCGCGGCCCTCGACAAGCAGGCGCGCGACGTCGCCATCCTCGACGTCCACGAGCACCTCGTCATCACCGACCTCTTCGTCCTCGCGACCGGCACGAGCGACCGCCAGGTCCGCACGATCGTCGACGCCGTCGAGGCGTCGCTCCGCGCCGACGGGCGGCGTCCGCTCCGCCGCGAGGGCGAGACGGACGGTCGCTGGGTGCTCCTCGACTACGGCGACGTCGTCGTCCACGTGTTCGCCGAGGAGGAGCGCGACTTCTATGACCTCGAGCGGCTGTGGGGCGACGCGCCGCGCGTCCCCGTGCCGGACGCCGCACCGTCCGCTGGGTAGACTCGGGTCCGAACGGGGCCCATAGCTCAGCTGGTAGAGCGCTTGGCTGGCAGCCAAGAGGTCAGGGGTTCGAATCCCCTTGGGTCCACCCGGTTCCCCCGCGACCCCAGGCCCGCTAGCCTCCCGCACCGAGGGCGCGTCCGCGCCCGGAGGGAGGAGCCGTGAAGCGCCTGTTCGACCGCATCGTGCGGATCGCGAACTCCCCGAAGGAACTCGTCTACCTCGCGGTCGGCCTCCTCGGCCTGTCGTCGATCTCCTATTCGGTGTCCGAGGGGGCGAATCTCCTCGACTCGATCTGGTGGTCGCTCATCACGGCGACCACCGTCGGGTACGGGGACGCCTACCCGACCACCGCGGGTGGCCGCCTGACGGCGGTCCTGCTCGTGATCTCGATGGTCTTCTTCTTCATCCCGATGCTCACGGCGTCGTTCGCCTCGCGCCTGATCGTGAACCGCGACGCGTTCACCCACGAGGAGCAGGAGTCGCTGAAGGCCGGCATCGCGGAGCTCGTGCGCCGACTCGACGAGCGCTAGGCGGAACCGGGGGGGGACCGGAAGGGCGAGCCAGAGGGGCCCGCGGGGGGGGGGGGGCCCGTCTG
>JBJTYK010000150.1:0-3802 GCA_046082745.1 Actinomycetota bacterium
GCGCTCGCGGGCAACCGGGTGAAGGTGCACCTCTTCCGGTCGACGGGGGACGCATGACCGACGATGTCGCGCGCATCGTCGAGGTCGGCGGCAAGGCCGTCACGGACCGCGAGGCGATCGCGGGGTGCATCCTCACGACGACGCCGGAGACCGTCCGGCGGCTCGTCGCGGGGACCGAGAAGGGCGATCCGCTCGAGGCCGCGCGCGTCGCGGGCGTCTTCGGCGTGAAGCGCACCCCGGACCTCCTCCCGTTCTGCCATCCGGTCGTCGTGACCGGCGCGGAGGTCACCGTCACGCCCGACGAGGCCGCCGGACGCATCGCGGTCCGCACGGTCGTCCGCGCGAAGGACCGCACCGGGGTGGAGATGGAGGCGCTCACCGCCGCGGCGATCGCGGCGCTCAGCCTCTACGACACCGCGAAGGCCTTCGACCGCTCCGCCCGCATCGACGGGCTCCGCCTCCTCGAGAAGCGGGGCGGGAAGTCCGGCGAGTACCGCGCCGACTGACGGCGCACGACCTCCGCCCCGCCCCCGACGGACCCTCGGCTCGCTCCCGGGCCCCGTTCCGTGCCCGCAGAATCCCATCGATGGTGTTTGGTCGGGCACATCTGGGGTGCTAGCGTCGCCTGTTAGCCCATATGTAGTGGTTCCGTCCGGGGGCAGAACACGAAGGGGGGCTGGCGCTGAGTTGGTTGCTGCTCGTGGCACTCGCGATGCTGTGGGCGGCCTTCCTCAATCCGACGAAGAAGGCCTCTCCGGCCGAGAGCGTCCGTGAATTCGGGATCCACATGCATCGACTCGCCGGTGATTTCGGTTCCGCCGCCCCCCTCGGGGGCACGGAGGTGACGCGTTCGATGGCTGAACGGCAGGCACGTCGCCGTCGGCGTCGGGCGTTCACGCTCATGACGCAGGCCTGGGGGCTCACGCTGCTCCTCGGGATCGCCCCGCCGCTGCGGCGGCTGTGGCTCGTGTCGGGGGTCCTCATGCTCGCGCTCGCCGCGTTCGTGTGGATGCTCCTCACCGAGCGGATGGGGCCCGAGCGGGCGGCGCGCGACGTCGAGGGGGGACGTCCCCGGGTGCCGTTCCCGGACGTGTCCCTCGACCGCGACGACGGCGAGATCGTCGTGCGCCGCAGCCCGCGCGCGACCGGCACCGCCTAGGCGTCGCCCGCGGGTCGCGGGCGGAGCGGGGTTGCTACGCTCTGCCCGTTCCGGGGGTGTAGCTCAGCCCGGTAGAGCACTGCCTTCGCAAGGCAGGGGTCAGGGGTTCAAATCCCCTCACCTCCACCGGTACGCGCTCCGTCTAGGGTGTCCGTCGTGGACGGCACGCCCGCGCTCCTCGCCGCAGCCGTCGTCGGCTACCTCCTCGGTTCCATCTCGTCCGCGCGGCTCGTCGGCGTCTCGGCCACCGCAGTCGCCGCGCACCTCGGCGGCCGCTGGGCGATCCTCGTGAGCGTCCTCGACGTCGCGAAGGCGGCGCTGCCGGCGTTCGCGTTCGCGCGGATCGCGCCGGGGACCGACGCCGCGCTCGTCGCCGCCGCGGCGGCGGTCGTCGGGCACGTCTGGCCCGTGTGGCACCGCTTCGCGGGCGGGTTCGGCGTCACGACGATCCTCGGCGGGCTCCTCGCCGTCGAGCCGCTCGCGATCCCCGTGACGATCGTCGTCGGCGGGATCATCGGCGTCGCGCTCGCCGATCGACTCGTCGGCTTCGACGGGTGGACGCTCCTGCTGCCGGTCTGGTTCGTCGTGCGCGACGACCCGGCGGGCGCGGTCTACGCGGCCGTCGTCGTCGCCGTCTACTGGTGGGCGATGCGCGACGAGGTCCTCGACCACGTGCGTCGGCTCCGACGCGGCGGTCGCCCGTGGCGCGAGCGCCTCGGGGACTTCCGATCCGGCTACACCGGTCGGACGAGCCGACCGACGGCCGCGTCCTAGAACAGGCGCGGCTCCGCGGCGACCGCGTCGAGGAGCTCCGGGCCGTCGTTGCGCACGCTCGAGACCGCGGTCGAGACCCGCCGCGCGACGAGCGCGGCGTCGGGCGCCGGCTCGAGCATCGGGAACAGCTCCTCGCGTGGGGTCTCCGGGTCGAGCCAGCGACCGAGGTCCTCGCCGAAGACCATCGCCGGCATCCGGTCGTGGATCGCGCCGACGACGTCGTTCGCCCGCGTCGTGACGAGCGAGAAGAGCCGGATCGGTTCCCCGTCGCTCGTCGCGCCGCGCACCGCGATCCCGACGAGCGCGAGGAGCGGCCGCTCCGACGGGAGGAACGCCCACGGTTGCCGGCGACCCCTCGGCGGGGTGCCCTCCGCGCGCGCCGCGAGGTGCTCGGGGTTCTCCCACTCGTAGAACGCGTCGACCGGGACGAGGACGCGCCCGGTGCGGAACGCCTCGCGGAACGACGGGAGGCGGTCGACCGTCTCGGCGCGGGCGTTGAACAGGGAGCGCGTCGGGTGCTGCGGTCCGCCGGGGAGTCCCCACACGGCCCGCTCGAGCCGACGCGCGCCGTCGACCGGCGCGACGACGAGCGCGAGCTGCGACGGCGGCATGTTCCAGCGGGGCCGCCAGGTCGTCCCGGGTCCGAGGTCGGCGTCGAGGACGGCGTCCATCGCCGCCGCGACCTCGTCGGGTGGCATGACCTGCACGATGCGCCCGCACATGCCCCGAGGCTATCCCGCGGGGGCCGCGGCGGAACGCCGCGGCCCCCGCGGGCCGCGGTACGCTCCGCGCGACATGGGTCTCGCTCGAAGCGCCATCCTCTGGGCCGCGGACAACCCGACGCTCCGCGAGAACCTCCCGCGGTTCGGGTTCGTCCGCCGGACGGTGCGCCGGTTCATGCCGGGGGAGACCCTCGACGCGGCGCTCGACGCGGCCGCGGAACTGCGGGCCGAGGACCTGCCGACGACGTTCACGCGCCTCGGCGAGAACCTCGCCGATCTCGGCGAGGCCGAGGAGGTCGCCGAGCACTACGTCGGCGCGTTCGACGCGATCGCCGCGCGCGGTCTCGACACGGAGATCTCCGTGAAGCTCACCCAGCTCGGGCTCGATCTCGACGTGGACGCCGCGGCGCGCCACGCGCGACGCCTCGCCGCGTGCGCCGACGCGCAGCACCGGCGCCTGTGGATCGACATGGAGTCGGCCCCATACGTCGAGCGCACGCTCGAGATCGTCCGTCGACTCCGCGCCGACGGCGCGCCGGTCGGCGTGTGCCTACAGGCGTACCTGCGCCGCACCGCCGGCGACGTCCGCGACCTCCTGCCGACCGGCGCGGCGATGCGCTTCGTGAAGGGCGCGTACCGCGAGTCGCCGGGCATCCTCGTCGGCGACCGGCGTGCGATCGCCGACGCGTACCACGCGCTCGCGCTCGCGGTCCTCAGCGCGACCGACGACCCGGGCCGGCTCGCGCTCGGCACCCACGACGTCGACCTCGTGCGCCGCATCGACGACAGCGCGCGCGCGATCGGTCGCGGTCGCGACGCCTACGAGGTCCAGATGCTCTACGGCATCCGCGTCGCGGACCAGCACGGGCTCGCGCGCGAGGGCTTCCGCGTACGCCCGCTCATCTCGTACGGCGAGTACTGGTACCCGTGGTTCCTCCGCCGGATGGCGGAGCGACCGGCGAACGTCTGGATGGCCGTCCGGAACCTCGTCGGCTGATGCCGGAACGGGTCGGGTTCATCGGCCTCGGCCTCATGGGCCGCCACATGGCGGGGAACCTCCTCGCGGCCGGGTTCCCGCTCACCGTCCACTCGCGGAGCCCCGGACCGGTCGCGGAGCTCGCGGCGGCGGGGGCGGCGACGGCCGCGG
>JBJTYK010000151.1:0-2568 GCA_046082745.1 Actinomycetota bacterium
GGCCGGCGGCCTTCCACTGGTCGAGGTGCTCCTCGAGGAGTTCCTTCTGCAGGGTCATGGCACCCTCCTTCCGTCTCCTCTCCTACCCCCAGTCTGCGGCGGGGCAACCCCTCCGGGGAGGGGACGGAGGGCCCCCTGCGGGCGGGACCTCGTGCGCGCTAGCGTTCCCTCCGTGGGAGGCGTGCTCGAGGAGGGCCGGTACGACCCGGCGGCGTTCGCCGCGGAACTGGCCGCCGCCCCCGCCAACCTCGCCGTCGGCACGGCCCTCTGGTTCGAGAACGACCGCGTCCGGGTCTGGGAGGTCCGACTCGAGCCGGGGGAGCGGGCGCCGTTCCACGCGCACACCCGCCCCTACTTCTGGACCTGCGTCGAACCGGGCCTCGGCCGCCAACGCCTCGCCGACGGGTCGATCCGCCTGCGCCGCTACGACCTGGGCGAGACGATGTTCTTCGACCACTCGCCCGACGCGCCGTTCCTGCACGACCTCGAGAACGCGGGCGACGGCGTCCTGCGGTTCACGACGGTCGAACTCCTCTAGCCGGAACACCGAGCCGGCGTGCCGGTCGCGCGCCCGGGGCATCCGTGCCATGCTCGCCGCGTCCGTTCGGAGGGAGGCAGACATGCCGTTCACGTGGGCGAAGTTCAAGGACGTCTCCGCCGGCGTCCAGGAAGGGCAGTTCAGCATCGGCGAGCGCGAGGAACTCTCCTCGCTCGACCAGCTCGACCCGATCTACCGGCAGCTGATGGACCAACCGGTCACCGCGGTACTCGCGGTGATGGGCGGCGACGGTCGACCGAACCTCACGCCCGTGTGGTTCGGCTACGACGGCGACAAGGTCGTGCTGAACTTCGCCGAGCACCGCAAGAAGACCGCGTGGATGCGCCGCGACCCGCGGATCACGATCCTCCTGATGAACCCGCAGAACCCGTACCACTGGATGAGCATCAAGGCGACGGTCACGCGCGAGGTCCACGAGGACGATCCCAAGGAAGGCCACCGCGCGACCGAGACGATCGACCAGGCCTGGGTGAAGTACATCGGCGCGGAACCGCCGTACGGCCTGCGCGACCCCTCGATCAACGAGCGCCGGGTCCTCTTCGAGTGCACGGTGGATCGGGTCGCGACCTTCGGCAAGCCCGCCTGACGGCGTGAGGGGCAGCGAGCTGCCCGTCGCGGTCGTCGGGGGTTCGCTCGGCGGGCTGACCGCGGCGCTGCTCCTGCGCGACCTCGGCTGCGACGTCACGGTCCACGAACGGTCCACCGCCGAACTCGAGGCTCGCGGCGCCGGCATCGTCGTGCTGCCCGAGACGAGTCGCTACCTCGTCGAACGTGTCGGGCTCGCGCCCGACGCGTTCACGTGTTCGACGCAGCGCCTGCGGTACCTCGGCGCCGACGGTGGGGTCGTCCACGAGGAGGTCCGGCCGTACCGCTACTCCGGCTGGCGGACGATCTACGCCGCGCTCCTCGGTGCCTTCGGCCGCGACGCGTACCGCCTCGGCTCGGAGGTCGTCGAGCTCTCCGGCGACCACGGTGAGATGACCGTGCACCTCGCCGGTGGCGGGGCGCAGACGGTGGGCCTCGTCGTCGGCGCCGACGGCAGCGCCTCGCGGTGCCGGGGTTTCTTCCTCCCGGACCTCGCGCCGTCGTACGCGGGCTACGTCGCGTGGCGCGGGACGGTTCCCGAATCCGCCGTGTCGGCGCGGGCGCGCGAGGCCTTCGACGACGCGCTCGTCTACGAGGTCATCCCGCGCAGCCACATCCTCGTCTACCCGATCCCCGGCGACGACGGGTCGACGGCGCCGGGCGAACGCTCGCTCAACTTCGTGTGGTACCGGAACTACGCCGCCGGCGTCGAGCTCGACGCGCTGATGACCGATCGCGATGGAGTCCTGCGTGAGCGCACACTCCCGCCGGGCGCGGTGTCGGACGCGAACGTCGCGGAGGCGCGCGCCTTCGCGCGCGCGAACCTCGCGCCGGCCATCGCCGAACTCGTCGAGGCGACGGAACGTCCGTTCGTCCAGGCGATCTACGACCTCGAGGTGCCCCAGATGGCGTTCGGGCGGGCGTGCCTCCTCGGTGACGCCGCGTTCCTCCTGCGTCCCCACATCGCGGCCGGCACCGCGAAGGCGTGCGCGGATGCGTGGGCGCTCGCGGGGGCGATCGAGCGCGAGCAGGAGGTCGGGTGCTGCGTGACGTGCGCGCTCAGGACCTACGAGGAGTCCCAGCTCGCGGTCGGGCGCACGGCGCTCGCGCGGACCCGGCGCAACGGCAATCGCTCGCAGTTCGAGGGGACCTGGGACCCCGCGGACCCCACGCTCGCGTTCGGCCTCGCCGACCCAGCCTGACCGCGCCGCCTTGCGCCCGGGGGCGGGGAGGCGCAGGATGCCGCGCATGGCAACCGGCTCCGACGGGAGGTCCAGGATGTCCAAGCGTTCCGCCTTCGCGCTCTTCCTCGCGCTCGCGCTCCTCGCGGCGATCCCGGCGCAGGCCGGCACCCGCACGGCCACCACGACGAAGAAGAATGTCTCCGCGGCGCGCCCCGGGTTCATCCCGATGACCGCGGATCC
>JBJTYK010000152.1:0-3727 GCA_046082745.1 Actinomycetota bacterium
GGCAGGACCACCGCCGCGGGAGGAGGAGGATCTCCTCCGCATCCACCCCCCCCCCCCCCCCCCCCCCCCCCCCCCCCCCTCTCCCCCCCCCCTCCCCCCCCCCCCCCCCTCCCCCCCCCTCCCCCACCCCCCCCCCCCCCCCCCCCGCCAGGTAGCGGCAGAGCGAGTCGTAGACGTCGGGGCGCGCCATCGCGGCCTCGATGCGCGAGCGCGCGGGGCCCTCCGGGTGGTGCGACATCGCGGTCGTGTCGCGCCGGCCGAGGATCGCCTCGAACTCCCGGAACTGCGCCGACTGGAACCCGCTCGCGGACTCGAGCCGCGCGCGGAAGGTGAGGAATTCCGTCGGCGTCATCGTCTCGAGGATGTCGAGCTGCGCGACGTTGATCTTCAGGATCGTGAGGACGCGCTTCAGGGTCCCGAGCGCGCCCGCGGTGTCGCCCGCCTCGAGCCGGCGCTGGAGCTCCGTGCACTCGTGGATCATCTGGAAGAACCACAGCTCGTAGACCTGGTGGATCGTGATGAAGAGGACCTCGTCGTGCTCGGCCGTCACCGGCGCGTTCAGCGCGAGGAGTTCGGGGACCTTCAGGTACGAGCCGTACGTGAGGGCCTTCTGCCGCTCGTCGTCCATGTGGCCTCCGGGGAGGGTTCGGCGTTGCGTACCATACGCCCGTGGACGCCTACGTGGTCGACGCGGTCCGGACGGTCTTCGGGCGGAACCGGGGCGGGCTCTCGCGCGTGCGCTCCGACGACCTCGCCGCGATCCCGATCCGCGAGCTCGTCGCGCGACGCGGCATCGACCCGGCGTCGATCGACGACGTCGTGCTCGGCAACACGAACGGCGCCGGTGAGGAGAACCGGAACCTCGGCCGCATGGCCGCGCTCCTCGCCGACCTCCCGGTGACCGTCCCGGGACTCACCGTGAACCGGCTCTGCGGCTCGGGCTCCGAGGCGATCGTCTCGGCCGCGCGCGAGGTCGCGAGCGGCGACGCGACGTTCGTCATCGCGGGCGGCGCGGAGAGCATGAGCCGCGCGCCGTTCGTGCTCCAGCGTCCGGAGGAACCCTTCGCCCGGACGATGGAGCTCCACCAGACCGTCGTCGGCTGGCGGATGGTGAACCCGCGCTTCCGCACGGAATGGACCGACCCGCTCGGCACGTGCGCCGAGCGCTCCGCCGCGCGCGAGGGCGTCTCCCGCGCCGAGCAGGACGACTGGGCCCTGCGAAGCCACGCGCTCGCCGACGCCGCGTGGAACGCCGGTCTCCA
Source organism: Actinomycetota bacterium (assembly GCA_046082745.1). Lineage (GTDB taxonomy): Bacteria > Actinomycetota > UBA4738 > UBA4738 > HRBIN12 > JBJTIF01. Next base: position 1,263 of record JBJTYK010000152.1, read on the forward strand.
CGACGACTGGGTGCTCCCCGTCGAGGGCGTCACGCGCGACGAGTCGATCCGCCCCGACACGAGCGCCGAGCAGCTCGCCGCGCTCCGCCCCGCGTTCACGCCCGACGGGACGGTCACCGCCGGCAACGCCTCGCCGATCAACGACGGCGCGCTCGCGGCGCTCGTCACGAACGCGGCGGGGCTCGCCGACCTCGGCGTCGAGCCGCTCGGGCGCATCCTCGCGTCGGCGACGGTCGCGGTCGCGCCCGACGACTTCGCGATGGCGCCGGTGCCCGCGATCCGCGAGGCCACACGTCGGGCCGGCGTCGAGCTCGCCGACCTCGCCGTCGTCGAGCTCCAGGAGGCGTTCGCCGCGGTCGTGCTCTCGTGCCTGAAGCACCTGCCCGAGCTCGATCGCGACCGCGACCGCGTGAACCCGCACGGCGGCGCGATCGCCTACGGGCACCCGCTCGGCGCGTCGGGCGCGCGCCTCACCGTCGACCTGTGCCGGGAACTGCGCCGGCGCGGCGGCGGCATCGGCGCGCTCGCCGTGTGCATCGGCGTCGGTCTCGGTCAGGCGATCGTCGTCGAGGTCTGACGCGCCGGGACCCCCGTCCCGGCCCCGGGCGTCAGAGCCGGCTCAGCACGAGCGTCGCGAGGATGCCGACGCCCAGCACGACCTGCGCCAGGAGGCTCATCCGGTCCGTGCGCCGAAGCGCGATCGCCATCGCGTCCTCGTCGTCGCTGTGCTTGATCCGGTTGTTGTCCCAGATCACCTGCGCGAACGTGAGCACGATGATCACGTACGCGACGAGGTAGATGAGGTCCATGAGCACGAGCGAGGACACCTGCGGCAGCGCGTCGAGCGACGACTGCTGGAGGAACACCGTCGTGAGGAGCGCGGTCGCCGGCATCGCGGTGCGCACCTCGATGAGCTTCGGGGTGAGGACGAGCGAGAGCCAGTTCGTTCCGAGCACGAGCAGGACCGGGAGCAGCAGCTTCCAGAGGAAGAGGTTCCGCACCCGCTCGATGCTCACCGAGAGCTTCAGCGCAGAGTAGTTCGACGCGCCGACGACGTCGGAGCCGAACCCCGAGCCGTAGTCGTGCGTCAGGCGCTCCGCGCGGAACCCCGTCACGTTCCAGCCGGGCACCTGGAAGCGCGAGTCGAGCCCCGAGGCCTCGGTGTCCGGCACGAACACGAGGGCGTCCTCGGTGTACGTCGAGGACTCGATGACGAGCGGCAGCTCCTGGCGGTCGAGCGGGTAGTTCCGCAGGTCGAAGGGCTGGAAGAACCGGCCCGACACCTTGTACTGCTGGATGAGGTCACCGTTCGCCAGCGCGTCGGGGTCCTTCGTGAGGGGCGTGAGCATGAGGCCCCACTCCTCCACGACGTTCGCGATCTCGACCGTGCCCGTCGGGTCGATCGTCGCGTCGCCCGACCAGCGCAGCCACATGTACCCGCTGAAGTAGAAGGTGTTCGCCGCGACGTCGAGGTCGTAGGAGTTCACGCCGTAGAGGCCGACCGTGACCTCCTGCGCCGTCGTCGCCTCGTCGTCGGCCGCGCGGAGCGTGCCGAGGGCCGTGAGGGGGACGGGCGTCCCGATCGGCTCGTCGCCGCTCACCGTCGAGCAGGCCGTCGCTCCCCCGAGGCTCAGTCCGACCAGCATCAGGAAGAACCACGCCGCGCGGGTACGCCGCCGAACCGTCCGCTTCATCCGAATCCCCCTGCTCCGGCGGGGCGGGGCGCCCCGCGACACTCGGGGGGTAATACACCGGCGCGTCCCCGTTCCCCGGACGCGCGCCATGGATCCGCGGTCAGGACCCGCCGCGGAGCCGTCAGTCCGTGAAGCGCTCCGGGCGCTGCGGCCCCGCGCCGAGCAGAATCTCCCGTGCCCCGTCGGGCCAGGGCGTCGGCCGCCACGTCTCCGAGGACACGAGCGCCCCGACGATCCGCGCCTCGGCGACCTTCTCGCCATCCGCGCGGGCCTCGAACCGGAAGGTGATCGACGAGCGCCCGACCGCCTCGACCGAGATCTCGCCCTCGACGGACTGTCCGGAACGCAGCGGCCGCAGGAAGTCCACCTCGATCCGCACCCGCGGCACACGGGCCTCGTTGTCCTGGAGGCCGAGCCGACGCCACAGGGCGTGCTCGGCGGCCTCCGCGAGGCGCACGATGAACGTGTTGTGGTGGATGCCGGACGCGTCGGTGTCGGACCACTCGACGCGCCGCTGCACGATCATGGATGCGGCGGTCACGGGGGGGAGGATAGTGGGCGGAGGGTGCCTCCCCCTCCCCTTGGTGCCCAGTTTCTCTTGTCCGAACTCCGGTCCAGCCTCGGCCGCCGAGGGTCTAGTGGAGGGACTGTGATGCCGTGCCGTTAGTGCGACAGCGGCCGAAAAAGCCAATGAAGCGCGCCTCACCAACAGTCGAGCTCATCGAAGAGGGTGCCGAAATCTTCGAGAGCCTGGTTTCCTCGCTCCATCCC
>JBJTYK010000153.1:0-9532 GCA_046082745.1 Actinomycetota bacterium
CACCAAAAAGCTTCCGCCAGCCTAGGATATCGCGGGACATCGGCAACCTCTCCGTGGTCATGCGACACCATAACAGAAACGGGGGGGGGGTGTCCTCCCCCCCCCCCCCGCGACCGACGCTCCTGCTAGGCAGCCGACGGCGAGGCGCTGCCCGCGACCGCGTAGTGGTCGAGGGCGCCCATGCCGGCGAACTGGTCGTACGAGTAGTTCACGATGTTCGCGCCGAGCACGTCGATGTTGCGGCCGAAGATCGTCGGGATGACCGGGACGATCTCCTCCATGACGTACTGGTCGAGCGCGAAGTAGCACTGGTTCTGCTCGTCCGAACCCGCAGCGAGCGCAGCGCACTCCGTGATCTGGTCGCTGATCGCGATCGGCCCGCTGGCCGGAACGGTGTACCCGGCGGCCTCGAGCTCCTCGGCGGTGCAGCCGAGGAACGCGTAGTTCGAGCCGTTCGCGCACTGGTCGAGCAGCGGGTAGAAGAACGTGTACGCGCTCGGGTAGTCCTTGCCCCAGCCGGCCTGGCAGATCGTCTGGTGCTCCTCGAGCGTCGCGCACTTCTGGACGAGCGTGCCGTACTCGACCTGCTTGATGTCGAGCACGATGCCGATCTCGGTCAGGCGCTCGGCGATGAGGTCCGCCGACTGCACGCCGACATCGCTCCCGCTGATGATCAGGTAGACCATGTCCTGACAGGCGGGGTCATCGCACTTGCCGTCCTGGTTCGCGTCGTAGGCCGACAGCTTCATCTCGGCCTGCGCCGCCGCCACGTCGCCCTTGAAGTCGGGCGTCTCGTACGGCTGGTAATCCGCACCGAGTCCGCCCATGAGCGACGGCGGGATGAAGTGCGTGGCGTAGTCGCCCTGGATCTCGCCGCCACCCAGGGTCCGGAGCTCGGCGCGCGGCCAGATGAGGTTCAGCGCCTTCCGGACGTGGATGTCGTCGACCGGGGGCTCGTAGACGTTCAGGCCCCGGTAGTACAGGACGTCGTTGCCGTAGACGCGGATCCGGTCCTGGAGGGCCGGGTCGGCCTGGTACGCGGCGAGCGTGGTCGCCGTGGCGCCGCAGTCGAAGCAGATGTCGATGTCACCCGCGGCGACCTTGTCGAGCAGGTCCTGCGCCTCGCCGCCGTACGCGACCTCGATGCGGTCCACGTAGGCCGGACGGAGCGGGTCCGTCGCGGCGTCCCACGAGGGGTTCCGGACGAGGACGTAGCTCGAGCCGAAGTTCATGCCCGACGGCGGGGTGTCCCCCTCCATCGTCGCGAGGTCGGTGTAGCCCTCGAACTCGTAGGGGCCAGAGGACACGAGGAACTGCCCCATGGTCGTCCCCTCCGGGTGCGCGGCCACGAGCTCCGCGGGAAGCGGGCTCGTCGCAGGCATCGCGAGCAGGAACGGCAGGTCGGCGTTCGGCGCCACGAGCTTGATCTCGAGCGTCTTGTCGTCGATCGCCGTCACGCCGCTCACGGGGCTCCCGTCACCGGCGTCCTGCGCCTCCTGGAACCCCTCGATCACGCCCGTGAAGTAGAACGGGTACGAGGTCTGGAGGCTGATGTTCGGGTCCGCGAACCGCGCGAAGGCCGTGACGAAGTCCGCCGCGACGATCTCCCGGTTGAGCGGGTTGCCGAACTTGATGCCGTCCTTCAGCGTGAACGTGTACGTCAGGCCGTCGGCGGAGGCCTCCACGGAGGCCGCGAGGTCGAGCTGCGGCGCGGAGCCGCCTTCCTCGGCCGGCTTGCCCGTGTAGCCGTAGAGCGTCCGCGCGAGGCCGCGGGACAGGAACTCCCACGACAGCGAGTAGTACTCCTGCTGCGGGTCGAGGGCGTAGAAGAAGTCGCTCCCCTCGCCGATCGCGCCGCGGAGCGTGCCGCCGCGCGGGATGTCCGCGCCGCCCTCACCACCGCCGCCGCCACCACCGTCGCCGCCGCCGCACGCGGCAGCCACGATTCCAAGGATCGCCACGAGGGCGGCGATCCGCAGGTACTTCCGCATCCGTTCCTCCTCCGTCCGGCCCTCTCGGGCCCCCCTCCCCCGCCGGCTCCGGCCGGCGGCGGTTGGCGCACGACGCGCCGTACCTCCTATACGCCCCTCAGGACGTCCTCGGATCGAAGGCGTCCCGAAGGGCGTCTCCGACCAGATTGAACCCCAGGGTGAGCAGCACGAGGAACAACCCCGGGAAGGCCATGGTCCACCAGGCGACCCGGTACAGGCCGCTCGCGGTGTCGATCTGCTGTCCGAGCGAGGGCACCGTCGGCGGCAGGCCGAGCCCGATGAACGAGAGCGCGGCCTCCGTGAGCACGATGCTCGGGAGCGTGAGGGTCGCGATGACGATGATGGGCGCGGCGACGTTCGGCAGGATGTGCCGGACCATGATGTCGAGGTCCGACGCGCCGAGCGAGCGCGCGGCCTCGACGAACTCCTTCTCGCGGAGCGAGAGCACCTGACCGCGGATCACGCGCGTGAGGTAGGGCCACCCGAAGATCCCGAGCACGGCCACGAGGAGCGGCACGCCGGGTTGCAGCAACCCGCCGAGGCACTCCTGGCCCTTCGGCTGCGCGCCGCAGGCGGAGTTGATGCCGATGATGAGCATGAGGACGGGGAGCGTGAAGAAGATGTCCGCGAGGCGCGAGATGATCGTGTCGACGATCCCGCGGTAGAACCCGGCGATGATCCCGAGCGAGACCCCGATGAACGTCGCGACGCTCACCGCGAGGACCGCCACGAGCAGCGAGGTCCGCAGGCCGTAGACGACCCGGATGAACAGGTCGCGCGCCGTCGCGTCGGCGCCGAAGAGGAACACGCCGGCGTCCGAACTGAGGGTCGGGCCGCGCGGGATGCCGAAGTTCCCGGTCATCTCGAACACGTACGAGCGACGGGGCGGGTGGCCGACGAGCGCGGAGAAGAGCGGCGCGAGGAGCGCCAACGCGAGCAGGACACCGAGGACGGCCAGCCCGATGAGCGCGAACCGGTCGCGCCGGAACTTCCGCCACAGGATCTCGTTCGGCGACCGCCCGACGACGTCCGCGGCGACGCCACCCCCGAGCGACTCGGAGGCCTGCTCCTCGGTGCGGCGCTTCAGAACCCGGGCCATCGGCCTCCTCCGAGCGGCGGAGGAGGGAACCCCTCCGCGGTCGGGCGGACTATACCCACCCCCCCTCCGAGGGGCAAGGGAGGGGGCTCCGGGCGACGCTCAGCGCAGGAGGTCGGCGAGTCGAGGGAGGATCTCGACGCCCCGCAGGCGCCCGAGCGCCCCGGTCGCCGCGGCGCGCTCGCCGAACGCCTCCGTCCCATCGGGCGGGACCCCGGCCCCGGAGACGAGGAGGGGGACCGGGTCGGCCGTATGGGCCTTCCGCACGCACGAGGTCGCGTGGTCGGCGGTCACGGCCACCACGGTCGTGCGCAGGTCGATCCGGGGCAGGACCTCCCCGAAGAAGCAGCGGTCGATCACCTCGATCACGTCGCGCTTGTCCTCGAACCGGCCGTCGTGGGCGGGGACGTCCGGGCCCTTCAGGTGGACGTAGAGGGCCTCGAACTCGTGGAGGGCGTCGACGGCCCGCGCCGCCCACGTCGCGTAGTCCGACTCCGAGGCAAGGCGCGGGACGTCGACGCCCTCCATGCCGAGCACCCGCGCGATGCCCCGTTCGACGGGCATCTCGACGAAGCAGCCCCACGCGAGTCCGGTGCGCGAGCGGATCGGATCGAGCCGTGGGACGCGGTCACCAGCGTCGCGCGTGAGCACGACGTTCGCGGCGAGCTTGCCCTCCGCGCGACGCCGACGGTTCACCTCGGAGCGATCGAGGATGCGCGCGCTCTCCTCGCCGAACGCGTTCGTGAGGTCGGCCGCGCGCTCGGCCTCCGGCGTCCCCTCGAGGGGAACGCTCCGCGCGACCGTCGGCTCGAAGCGTTCGAGGGCGACGCCGAGCGGGCCCTCCTTCCGGTACGCGGGATCGGTGTTCGAGACCTCCGCCGACAGACGCCCCTCCTCGGGTCGGATCACGAGGACGCCGCGATGCTCGACGGTCGCGCGCAGCTCGAAGCTCGCGCCGGGCAGCCGGAGCGTGGCGTTCACCTCATCGGCGAGCGCGCGCGATTCCTCCGAGGCGAGATCGCGGCCGACGCGCCGGTCGACGATCTCCGGCCACGCCGCGGTCGCGAAGTTCACGCGGTACGCGAGGTCGCCGTCCGCGAACGGCAGGTCGATCCCGAGCGCCTCGACGACGCCGCGGCCGGGGTGCTCCTCGGTCGGGTCGTAGCCGAGGATCGCGAAGACCGCGATGTCGGACTCCGGCGCGATGCCGGGACCCACCGTCACGACGGTGCCGGTCCGTCCGCGCGCCGCGAGGCCGTCGAGCGCGGGCGTCGCCGCGGCCTCGAGCGGCGTCCGGCCGTCGAAGGACGGGATCGGGTCGTCCGCGAGTCCGTCGAGGCAGACGTACAGCAGTCGCGGCATCAGCGGTACTTCACGATGAGGGCGAACTCCTCGGGGTCGAGGCTCGCGCCGCCGACGAGCGCGCCGTCGATCTCCGGGTGCGCCATGAAGCCGCGGACGTTGCCGGCGGTGACGCTCCCGCCGTACTGGCAGCGGACCGCCTTCGCGGCCGCGTCGGTGTGGAGCGCGGCGATCGTCGAGCGGATCACGCCGACCACCTCGCCCGCGTCCGAGGGCTCCGGGGTCCGACCGGTGCCGATCGCCCAGATCGGCTCGTAGGCGACGACGAGCCGTCGGACGTCCTCGACCGCGACGCCCGCGAGGGCCCTGCGCACCTGGGCCGCCACGCGCTCCGCGGTGCCGCCCGCCTCCCGCTGGTCGAGCGTCTCGCCGACGCAGAGGATCGGGGTCATGCCGTGACGGAGGACCGCGCGCAGCTTCCGGTTCACGGTCTCGTCGGTCTCGCCGAACAGCGCGCGCCGCTCGGAGTGCCCGACGATCACGTAGGCGACCTTCAGCGCCTCGAGCATGCCGGCCGAGACCTCGCCGGTGAACGCGCCCTCCTCCTCGGCCGCGACGTCCTGGGCACCGAGGGTGTACGGCAGGCGATCGCCCTCGAGGAGCGTCTGGACCGGACGCAGTGCCGTGAAGGAGGGGCAGACCACGACCTCGACGCGTTCGGCGTCCTCCCGGTCGAGGAGGTACGAGAGCTTCTGCACGTCGCGGATCGCCTCGAGGTGCGTCTTGTGCATCTTCCAGTTCGCCGCGATGATCGGTCGCCGCGCCATCACGCCACCTCCAGCGCCCGGAGCCCGGGCAGGTCGCGGCCCTCGAGGAACTCGAGCGAGGCCCCTCCCCCGGTGGAGAGGTGGCCGAACGCGCCCTCGAGCCCGAGCCGTCGCACGGCGAGCAGGCTATCGCCCCCGCCCACCACGCTGAAGGCCGGGCTCGCGGCGATCGCCCGGGCGACCCCCTCGGTGCCCGCCGCGAACGCGGGCCACTCGAACACCCCCATCGGGCCGTTCCAGAGCACGGTCGCCGCCGAGGCGATCGTCCGCGCGAACGCGTCGACCGTCCGCGGGCCGATGTCGAGGCCACGGAGGTCGGCGGGGATGTCGTCGGCGGGGACGACCCGGGTCGGAGCATCGGGAGCGATCTCCGACGCGGCGACGACGTCGCTCGGCAGGAGCACCTCGACCCCGCGGGCGGCGGCCGCGTCGAGGACCGCGAGCGCCTCGGGACCGCGCTCCGGCTCGACGAGGCTCACGCCGACGCGTCCGCCACCCGCCGCGATCGGCGTGAACGCCATCGTCCCGCCGATGAGCAGGGCGTCGACGCGCTCCGCGAGCGCGCCGAGGGTCGCGAGCTTGTCGGAGACCTTCGCGCCGCCGAGCACCGCGACGTACGGCCGGGCGGGCGAGTCGAGGAGGCGCGAGAGCGCCGCGACCTCCCGCTCGAGGAGCCGACCGCCGGCCGACGGCAGGCGCGAGGCGACGGCGGCGACCGACGCGTGCGCGCGGTGCGCCGCGCCGAACGCGTCGTCGACGTAGCGGTCCGCGAGGGCGGCGAGCGCATCCGCGAAGGCCGGATCGTTCGCCTCCTCGCCCGGTTCGAATCGGAGGTTCTCGAGGAGAACGACCTCCCCGGGGCGGAGGGCCGCGCAGGCGGCGCGCGCGTCGGGACCGACGACGTCGGTCGCGAGCCGCACGCCGCGTCCGAGGAGCGCCGCGAGACGTCGGGCGACCGGCGCGAGCGAGAGGTCGGAGCGCGGCGCGCCCTTCGGGCGCCCGAGGTGCGACGCGACGACGAGCGCGCACCCGGCGTCGAGGAGCTCGCGGAGGGTCGGCAGGGTCGCCGCGATCCGGAAGTCGTCCGCGACGTCGCCGTCGGCCAGCGGGACGTTCAGGTCCGCGCGGACGAGGACGCGCAGCCCGCGAACGTCCCCGAGATCGCCGAGGGTCCGGATCCGCACGGCGTCAGCGGCCGCGTGCGACGAGATCGACGAGGTCGACGAGCCGGTTCGAGTAGCCCCACTCGTTGTCGTACCAGCCGACGACCTTCACGGTGTCGCCCATCGCCATCGTCGAGAGCGCATCGAACGTGCACGAGGCGGGGCTGCCGACGATGTCGGAGGAGACGATCGGGTCCTCGGTGTACACGAGCTTGCCGGCGAGCGGCCCCGACGTGGCCGCCGCGCGGAACGCCGCGTTCACCTCCTCGACGCTCGCGGGCCGCTCGAGCGTCGCGACGAGATCGGTCACCGAGCCGTCCGGCACGGGGACCCGCATCGCGATGCCGTCGAGCCGTCCCTTGAGGTGCGGCAGGACGAGGGCGGTGGCCTTCGCGGCCCCCGTCGAGGTCGGGATGATGTTCAGCGCCGCGGCCCGGGCCCGCCGCAGATCGGCGTGCGGGAGGTCGAGGATCTGCTGGTCGTTCGTGTAGGCGTGGATCGTCGTCATGAACCCCTGTCGCAGGCCGAACGCGTCGTCGAGCACCTTCGCCATCGGCGCGATGCAGTTCGTCGTGCACGAGGCGTTCGAGAGCGCCGCGTGCGCCGCCGGGTCGTATCGGTCGTCGTTCACCCCGAGGACGACGGTGAGGTCCTCCCCCTTCGCCGGCGCGCTGATGATCACCGTGCGGGCGCCGGCGGCGAGGTGCTTGTCCGCATCCTCGCGGTTCGTGAAGCGGCCCGTCGACTCGATGACGATGTCGGCGCCGAGCTCCCCCCACGGGAGGTTCGCGGGATCGCGCTCCGCGAAGACGCGGAGGCGGTCGCCGTCGACGACGAGATCGGTGCCGTCCACCGCGACCTCCCCCGGGTAGCGGCCGAGCACGGAGTCGTAGCGCAGGAGGTGCGCGAGGGTCTTCGCGTCGGTGAGGTCGTTCACGGCGACGAGGTCGTAGTCGCGCCCCTGCTGCCGGGCGGCCCGGAGGAAGTTCCTGCCGATGCGCCCGAACCCGTTGATCCCGACCCGCACCGCCACCGGAGCCTCCCCTCGTCGGACGCGCGACATCCTAGCCAGCGTGCGCCGGCCCCGTCGGCCGCTACCGGGCCACGTCGCGGTGCTCGACCGTCGCGGGGAACCCGCGGCCGCGGAAGAAGGCACCGAGATCCTCCGCGACGACGACGGAGCGGTGGCGGCCGCCGGTGCATCCGACCGCGACCGTGAGGTAGGACTTCCCCTCGGCCACGAACCCCGGGAGCATCGCCCCGAGCAGCCCCTCGAGGCGCTCGAGGAATCCCGCGTACGCCGCCTGGCTCCGGACGTAGTCGGCGACCCGCGCGTCGGTGCCGGGGAGCGGTCGCAGGTCCGGAACCCAGTGCGGGTTCGGCAGGAACCGGCAGTCGAGGACGAGGTCCGCGTCCCGCGGGGCCCCGTACTTGTACCCGAAGGACAGCACCGAGACGGTGAGGTCCGCCGCGGCGCCGTCGCGACCGAACGCCTCCCGGATCCGGGTGCGGAGGTCGTGCGGCGAGAGGCCGCTCGTGTCGAGGACGAGGTCCGCGTCGCCCCGGAGGGTCTCCATGAGCTCCCGCTCGGCGCGGACGCCCTCGAGGACGTGGGCGTTCGGCGCGACGGGATGGCGGTGACGGGTCGCCGCGTACCGCGCGACGAGGTCGTCGTCGGAGGCCTCGAGGAAGAGGATCCGGTACGGCGTCCCGCTCGCGCGGAGCTGTTCGAGCGCCTGCGAGAGTTCCCCGAAGAACACGCCGCCGCGGACGTCCGCGACGATCGCGACGCGGGTCGGACCGCCGGGACGCTCCGCGAGCTGCACCATCGCCGGGATGAGCGTCGGCGGCAGGTTGTCGACGACGAACCACCCGAGATCCTCGAGCGCCTTCGCCGTCTCGGAACGCCCGGCGCCGGAGAGCCCGGTGATGAGCACGATCTCCGTGCGGGCGCCGGATCCGCTCACGCGCTCGCCCTCGGGCGCGTGAGCGCCTCGTGCACCGCGCGCGCGAGCTCCGGTCCGACGCCGGGCGTCTCGGCGATCTCCTCGACGGTCGCGCGCGCGATCCGCCGGAGCGACCCGAAGCGCCGCAGGAGCGCCTTCTTCCGCGCCTCCCCGACGCCGGGGACGTCGTCGAGCGGCGACGCGAGCGCACGGCGCGCCCGCTTCGCCCGGTGGTACGTGACCGCGAAGCGGTGGGCCTCGTCGCGCAGGTGCTGGAGCACGAAGAGGGCCTCCGAGCCCCGGGCGATGCGCAGGGGTTCGGGCTCACCGGGGACGTAGACCTCCTCGAGGCGCTTCGCGAGACCGACGACGGGGATCCGCGCCCCCGCGGCCTCGAGCGCGCGCTCGGCGGCACCGAGCTGACCCCGTCCGCCGTCGACGACGATGAGCGCGGGCGGGTACGCGAACCGCCGACCGGTCCCCGGGTCCTCGCGGAGCCGCGCGAGCCGCCGGGAGAGCATCTCCTCCATGCTCGCGAAGTCGTCCTGGCCCTCGACGGCGCGGATCTCGAACCGCCGGTAGTCGCCGCGCTTCGGCAGACCGTCCTCGAAGACGACCATCGAGCCGACCTTGTCGGTCGGCCCGAGGTTCGAGATGTCGTAGCACTCGATCCGCAGGGGCGCCTGCTCGAGTCCGAGGACCTCGCCGAGTTCCGCGAGCGCGCGCGAGCGCGCGCCGAAGTCGGATGCTCGGCGGAGCTTGTGCGACTGAAAGTGCTCGCGCGCGTTCGCGGTGACGACCTCGAGCAGGCGCCGCTTCGCCCCGCGCGCCGGGACGCCGAGCGTGACGCGCCCGCCGCGACGCTCCGCGAGGAGCGATTCGAGGACCGTCCGGTCGGGCGGGGACGCGGGCAGGAGGATGCGCGGCGGCACCTCGTCGCGCTCCACGTACACCTGCCGCAGGAACGACCCGACGAGGCCCGCGAAGTCGAGATCCTCGACGCGGTCGACGATCCATCCGCGGCGCCCCATCACGCGCCCGTGCCGGACCGTGAAGACCTGGAACGCGGCCTCGAGGTCGTCCTCGACGAGGCCGACGACGTCGAGGTCCTCGTCGGTGGGCAGCACGACCTCCTGCCCCTCCATCGCGCGCCGCGGGGGGGAGAGAGGGGATTTGAGGAATTGGGAGAGGTTGTTCGCTCTCCTCT
>JBJTYK010000154.1:0-9595 GCA_046082745.1 Actinomycetota bacterium
CGGCGCCTCACGCGAAGTGGTCCCATCCGCCCTCAGACAACGGCGCCGCGTCCCCGTCGCGCACCCCGAGCACCCGCGAGCCCTCGACGATCGCGCCGATGTCGGTCAGCGCGACGCCGAACGCGTCGCGGAGCTTCGCCCGCGCCCCCTCGACGCCGTCGGCGGGCATCGCGGCGAGGAGCTCGTAGTCCTCGCCGCCGCCGAGCGCGAGGTCGAGCGGCTCCACGCCGAGCGCCGCCGCGCCGTCGCGGATCGCGGCGGGGATCGGAAGGGCGCGCAGATCGACCTCCGCGCCGACACCGCTGCGGGCGCACAGCCGCGGCAGGTCCTTCGCGAGCCCGTCGGAGAGATCCATCATCGCGGTTGCGCCGGCGGCGGCGAGCACCTGCGCCTCGCCGACGCGGGCGACCGGTCGGACGAACGCGTCGAGGAGGGCCCGACCCCACCCGTCACGCAGGGCCGCCGTGACGACGTCGCGCGACGCGCGCGAGAGCGCGAGCCCGCCCGCCGCGGCTCCGAGGGCGCCCGTCACGACGAGTCGCTCCCCCGGCGCGGCGCCCGACCGCAGGAGCGCCCGACCGGGCGCGACCTCGCCGATGACCGTCACCGCGATCGTCGTCGTCGCGCCGCGGTTCATGTCGCCGCCGACGAGCGAGAGCGCGTACTCGTCGCAGGCCTCGCGTATCCCGCCGTAGAGCTCGACGACCCACGCGTGGTCGACGTCCGGGCCGAGGACGAGGCCGACGAGCGCGTAGCGGGGCGAGGCCGCCATCGAGGCGATGTCCGAGACGTTCACGACGATGGCCTTCGCGCCGAGGTCGTGGGCCGAGATCGAGCCGACCTCGAAGTGGACGTCCTCGACGAGCACGTCGGTCGTGAGGACCCCCTGCCCGATCCCCGGCGCGACGAGCGCCGCGTCGTCGCCGATCCCCTGGACGACCCCCGGCGCATCCCCGGAGAGCACCCGGGCGACCGCCTCGACGAGCTCGTCCTCGGAGAGTTCCATCGGCGCCCCTGCCTCGGTCCACGCTCGGCGGGCGCGGGACATGGCCCCGGCCGCTGTGGCTAGACTCTACGCGTCGGAGGGGAACCCGCCGGCCACCGGATCGGCCACCGGATCGGGAGGAGAACGGCGTGCGCGTCGAGGCGAAGACGGTCCACGACAACCCATCGGCGGAGGAGCTCCGCGCCTTCACCGAGGAGATGCCCCAGGCCCGCGTCACCGCGTTCGGGAACGTGAACGTGCAGACGCGCGTGGTCTCCCGGAGCGCGGCGAGCACCCACGTGGTCACCGAGAACCCGAAGTCCGTGAGCGGCAAGTCGATGACCCGCGAGGAGTTCGCGCGCGTCGCGAAGCTCCAGGACGACTACCTCCGCGACAAGGAGGTCCTCGTCATCGACGGCTACATTGGCAACGACCCCTCCTTCCGGACCGCCGCGCGCCTCACGATCGAGAAGGCGAACGCGAACATCGCGGGCATGCAGCAGAAGCTCTACTTCGAGCGCGCCGACGGCGCTGAGCCCGAGGTCCAGGTCATCTACACCCCGAACCTCCCGATGCCCGGCTACGACAACGACCGCCTCATCGCGGTCGACCTCGAGCACAACGTCACCCGCGTCTTCAACTCCGACTACTTCGGGGAGTCGAAGAAGGGCGGCCTGCGGATGTGGAACCGCCTCGTCTACGACCGGGGCGGCCTCGCGCTCCACGCCGGCCTCAAGGTGATCCCGACCCCCCGCGGCGAGAAGGTCTTCCTCATCATCGGCCTGTCCGGCACGGGGAAGACCACGACGACGTTCACGACGCAGAACGAGTCGCTGCCCGTCCAGGACGACTTCGTCGCGCTCATGCCCGGCGGCCGCGTCTACGGCAGCGAGAACGGCTGCTTCGCGAAGACCTTCAGCCTCGACCCCGACTTCGAGCCGAACATCTACAACGCGGTCGTCAAGCCGAACGCGTACCTCGAGAACGTCTACCAGGACGACGCCGGCCGCGTGAACTTCTTCGAGGAGTCCTACACGCAGAACGGGCGCGCGGTGTTCGGCATGGGCGACCTCGCGCGGTTCCGCGATGCGGGCGACGTCGGCACGGTGGACTACCTCCTCATCCTGAACCGCAACGAGAACATCATCCCGGCCGTCGCGAGGCTCTCCGCCGAGCAGGCCGCGGCGTACTTCATGCTCGGCGAGACGACCGGCACCTCGGCCGGCGGGGCGTCCGAGGCCGGGAAGTTCCTCCGGGTTCCCGGCACGAACCCGTTCTTCCCGATGTCGCACGGGCTCCAGGGCAACCGCATCCTCGAGCTGCTCGACACGCATCCGATCGAGACGTTCCTCCTGAACACCGGGCGCGTCGGCGGCAAGGAGGCCGACGACCGGTCGAAGAAGGTGAAGATCCCGCACACGTCCGCGTGCGTGAAGGGGATCGCCGAGGGCTCGATCACCTGGGACGACGACCCCGACTTCGGCTACCACGTCGCATCGGCGATCCCGGACTTCGACGACCCGGAGATCCTCCAGCCGCGCCGGCTCTACGAGCGGCTCGGGCGGATGGAGGAGTACCGCGAGTTCGTGGCGGGACTCAAGGCCGAGCGCGTTGCGCGGCTCGAGGAGTTCCCCGAGCTCACCGCCGAGATCGTCCGCGCGGCGGGCTAGTCCCCCGCGCCGTCGGCTCCGTCGGCGCCGCCCCGGCGCCCGAGGAACACCCCCGCGACGAGCTGCATCGTCGCGAGCACGAGCGGGACGAGCAGGAACCAACGGGAGGCGCCGAGCTCCTCGGCGGCGGCCACGCCGGTCCCCGACACCGATGCCGCGATCAGGAAGAACCCCGCGAAGGCGAACCACAGGCCGATGCGCCCCGTGAGGTAGACGGCGAACAGGACGTGGTCGGCCGCATCGCGCGCCGCGAAACCGCGGCCCGCCCACCGCACGAGCGAGCGGACGCCGCCGGCGGCCAGCAGGGCGGCGAGCGCGTACTCGACGACCCTCACGCGGCCCGTCTCCCGAGCGCCGCGAGGACGTCCTCGTCGCTCGCCTGTCCGAACTCCCGGTAGGACTCCCCGACCGCCCGGAAGTCCGACGGGGCATCGAGCACCACGACCTCGTCCGCCTCGCGGCGCAGGCGCGGCAGCGAGAGCGCGGCGGCGACGGGCGCGGCGAGGACGACGCGATCTGCGCCGCGCGCCCGGGCCCAGCGGATCGCCGCGGCGGCCGTCGCGCCCGTCGCGATGCCGTCGTCGACGACGACCGCGATCGCGCCCGCGAGGTCGCGCGGCGGGAGTCCGGGGCGGTAGCGCTCCTCGCGCCGCGCGACCTCGCGCTCCTCGCGCGCGATGAGCCGACGCAGTTCGGACGCCGAGACGCCGGTCTCCGCGAGGAGCGCCTCGTCGACGACCTGCACGCCGGACGCGATCGCGCCCAGCGCGAGCTCCGGGTTCCACGGCGCGCCGAGCTTGCGCGCGACGATCACGTCGCAGTCCGTTCCGAGGGCGTCGGCGACGGCGCGGGCGACGAGGACCCCACCCCGCGCGATGCCGAACACGGCGACGCGGACGCCTCTCGCCGGCAGGTGCGAAAGGCGCGCGGCGAGGCGGCGGCCGGCGTCCGCCCGGTCGTCGAACATCACCGTCGCTCCTCCCTCCCCTCGTCGATCTCGCGGCGAGCGCGCTCGTCCTCGAGCTCGCGCCGACGGTCGCGCTCGATCCGCTCGGGCGGGGGCATGGGCTTGCGGAGGCGCCGGTAGGCGTCGAGCAGGCCCGAGCGGCGTCGCTTGCCGGCCATGCGGCCATCATCGCAGCCCCCGCGTTGCCCGTCGTCGGACCCCCGGACTAGCATCGGGAGGCAACCGCCGAACGGAGGGAGCCATGGTCCAGGCGTACATCCTCATCCAGACCGAGGTCGGCAAGGCCGCGGGCGTCGCGCGCGAGATCCGGGGCATCCCCGGCGTCGCGGAGGCCGAGGACGTGACCGGCCCCTACGACCTCATCGTGCGGGCCGAGGCGAAGGACGTCGACGAACTCGGCAAGCTCGTCGCGGCGAGGATCCAGGCGGTCGGGGGCATCACCCGCACCCTCACCTGCCCGGTCGTGAAGCTCTAGCCCCGCGCGCGCTCCGCGTCCGACCGCTCGACCGCGAGGTCGACGAGGCGCGTGACGAGGTCGCGGTACGGGAGCCCCGACGCCTCCCAGAGCCGCGGGTACATCGAGATGCCGGTGAAGCCCGGGATCGTGTTCAGTTCGTTCACGACGAGCGTGCCGTCCGGGCCGAGGAAGAAGTCGACCCTCGCCATCCCCGCGCAGTCGAGCGCGAGGAACGCCGCGACCGCGAGGCGCTGGACCTCCGCGAGCGTCGCCGCATCGAGCGGAGCGGGGACGACGAGGTCGGCGCCCGCGGCGTCGAGGTACTTCGCGTCGTAGTCGTAGAAGTCGTGGCCGCGCGGGACGATCTCGCCGGCGAGCGAGGCGACGGGGTCATCGTTGCCGAGGACCGCGCACTCGATCTCGCGGCAGCCCTCGGCGGCGCGCTCGACGAGCGCCTTCGGTCCGTGCGCGAACGCCGCGTCGAGCGCGTCGCCGAGCCCCGCGGGCGCCGCGACCCTCGAGATGCCGACCGACGACCCGAGCGACGAGGGCTTCACGAAGGCCGGGAACCCGAGATGCTCGGCGCGCGCCTCGACCGCCTCCGGGTCCTCGCGCCACTCCCGTTCGCGCACGACCTCGTGGTCGACGACCGGGATGCCCGCGTCGCGGAACACCGCCTTCTGGAGCGCCTTGTCCATGCCGAGCGCCGACGCGAGGACCCCGGAGCCGACGTAGGGGATGCCGAGCATCTCGAGGAACCCCTGGACCGACCCGTCCTCCCCGTGCGGTCCGTGGAGGACCGGGAACACGACGTCGACGCCGACCCGCGCCCCGTCGGCCACGACGAGATCGTGTCCCGTCGCGGAGGCCTCGAGCGCGGCCGCGGGGCCCGCCGCCGCGACCTCGACGAGTCCGCCGCTCTCCGGCAGCGGCGGCGGGCCCTGCGGCAGCAGCACCCATCGCCCCGCCTTCGTGACGCCGACGGGCACGGCCTCGAAGCGGTCGGGGTCGAGCGCGGCGAGCACCGAGCGCGCCGACACGACCGAGATCTCGTGTTCCGCGGAGCGGCCGCCGAAGACGACCGCGACGCGACGCCGGCTCACGCCCGCTCCAGCGCCGCGTCGAGATCGGCGAGGAGGTCCTCGGCGTCCTCGAGCCCGACGGAGAGCCGCACGAGCCCGTCCGCGACGCCGGCGGCGCGTCGCGCCTCCGGGTCCATCTGCCGGTGCGTCGTCGAGGCGGCGTGGCCCGCGAGCGAGTGCGTCCCCCCGAGGCTCGTCGCGACCCAGATGAGTCCGAGCGCATCGCAGAGCCGCCTGCCCGCATCGACCCCGCCGCGGACCTCGAACGACAGGACGCCGCCCGATCCGCGCGGCAGGATCCGCCGCGCGACGTCGTGCTGGGGGTGCGACGGGAGTCCCGCGTAGTGGACCCGTTCGACCTTCGCGTGTCCCTCGAGGTATTCCGCGATCCGCAGCGCGCTCGCGCAGTGGCGGTCCATCCGGAGCCCGAGGGTCTGCAGCCCGCGGATCGCGAGCCACGCCTCGAACGCGGGCATCGTCCCGCCGGTGTCGATCACCGTCCGGCGGAGCGCGTCGCGTCGCTCGAGCGACGAGGACACGACCCCGCCGATGAGGTCGTGGTGGCCGCCGATGTACTTCGTCGCCGAGTGGATCACGTGGTCGAACCCGTGCTCCGCGGGACGGCAGAGGTACGGCGAGGTGAACGTGTTGTCGACGGCGGTCGGCACGCCGGCCTCGCGGGCGAGCGCACCGAGCGCCGCGAGGTCGGCGACCTTCCCGCTCGGGTTCGCGACGGTCTCGACGTAGAGCAGCGCCGCGCCCGGCAGGGCCGCCTCGACCGCCGCGAGGTCCGCGACGTCGACGAGGTCCACCGCGATCCCCCAGCGCGGGGCGAGCCGATGGAGGAGCGAGTACGTCCCGCCGTAGAGGTCCCGTGACGCGACGACGCGGTCCCCGCCCCCCGCGAGCGTCACGAACACGGTGTGGATCGCCGCCATCCCCGAGGCGAAGCCGAGCGCGGCCTCGGTGCCCTCGAGGTCGGCCATGAGGTCCTCGAACGCTGCCACCGTCGGGTTCCCGAAGCCGCGGCTGTACGTCGAGCCCGGGCGGTGGAACGCGATCGTCTCGGCGTAGTCCTCCGAGCTCTCGAACCGGAACGTCGACGCCTGGTGGATCGGGACGCTCGAGGGTTCCTGGTCGAGTCGGGCCGGCGCGTGGTGGATCGCGCGGGTCGCGAAGCCTCGGCGTTCGTCGCGCGGCATGCGCGAAGCCTACCGCCGGGCCCAGCGGGCGGGGTACCGCTCGCGCAGGTCGACGACCATGTCCCGCAGCACCGCCATGAGGTCCGCGGTCGCCGCGCGGAGGTCCTCGGCGTCGTCGACCGAACGGCTCGTCGGCGCGATCGGTGGCCCGATGCGGGCCCAGAGCGGGCGCCCGAAGCGAAGGCTCCCCTTCCCGGACTTCTGCCACACGCGCTGCGCGCCCCAGGACGCGAGTGGCGTGATCGGCACCCCGGTCATCCGCGAGAGCCGAACCGCGCCGGTCTTGCCCGGCATCGGCAGGAAGTCCGGGTCCTTCGTGACCGTCCCCTCCGGATACAGGACGACGACCTCGCCGCGCGCCAGAGCGCGCTGCGCGGCGTCGAGCGGCGCGGCGTCGCCCGTACCGCGTCGGACCGGGATCTGCCCGGCGCCGCGGAACACGGTCCCGACGACGGGGATGTCGAAGAGTTCGGCCTTGCCCAGGAAGCGCGGGCGCCGGCCGGCGCGGGCGATCGCGTAGCCGCTCACGAACTGGTCGAAGTACGAGATGTGGTTGCCGACGACGATCGCGGGGCCGCTCCGAGGGATGCGGTCCTCGCCCTCGAAGTGCCAGTTGAACCACAGCTGGTTCGGCCGAAGGAGGATCGGCTCGGCGAACTCGTACCAGAACTCCACGATGCCTCCCCGCCGACCGGGGCCGGATTGTAGTCCTCCCCGGACGGTAGCCTCTGACGCGATGCGGATCGTCGCCGTGCCTGTGAAAGCGCTCGACCGGTCGAAGGGACGCCTGAGCGCCCTCCTCGCGCCCCTCGAGCGCGCCACCCTCACCCTCGCGATGCTCGAGGACGTCCTCGACGCGTGCCTCGCGCACGTGGGCTGGGAGACCTGGGTCATCTCCCCCGACGAGACCGTCCTCGAGGTCGCCGCGAGCCGCCGCGCCCGCGCGATCCCCGAGGAACGTGGGCCCCTCGGTCAGGCCATCCGCCAGGTCGAGGGCCTCGCGCGCGATCGCGAGGCCGACGCCCTCGCGATCCTCCCCGGCGACCTGCCGACGATCACCGACGGCGCGTTGGGCCGGGCCCTCCACACCCTCGGCCCGGTCGTCCTCGCGCCGTCGAGCGACGGCGCGGGGACGAGCCTCCTGCTGCGCCGTCCGCCGAGGAGCATCCCGGCCCGATTCGGTCCGGATTCCCTCGCCCGGCACCGCGCGCTCGCCGCCGACCGGGGGCTGCCGGTGGCGATCGTCGAGGAACCCTCGCTCGCGTTCGACGTGGACGTCCCCGGGGATATCCTTCGGCTGCTCGGCAGCGACGACGCGGGGCGTGCCCGCGCGGTCGCGCTCGAGATGGATCTCGAGCAGCGGCTTCGGATCCGCTCGGCGGGAGGCTAGCGATGGCGCAGGGGACCGTGAAGGACTACGACGAGGCGACGCGGGCGGGCTCGCTCCTCCTCGACGACGGCACCGAGGTCGGCATCGACGCGACGTCGACCGAGGGCTCCGAGATCCGGATGCTCCGCCTCGGTCAACGCGTCCGATTCGACCTCGCGGAGGAGTCGGGGCGGAAGATCGCCCGCTCCCTCCACATCGTCACGTTCGCCGACTGACCCCGTTCAGGAACCGGTCTTCCGCAGGCGCGTGATCCGCACCGGGTACTCCGGCTCGCGCTCCCCCACGAGATCCTTGAACTCCCGGCCCGGGGTGAACCACGGGACATCGCGCGCCGGGACGACGATCGGGGTCTCCGGGCTGCGGGGGTTGCGCGCGATCCGGCGGTTGCGCCGACGTCGCTCGAACGTCCCGAACCCGACGAGGGACACCCGCTGCCCCTTCGCGACCGACTCCCGGATGACCGCGATGAGCCCATCGATCACCCTGCCGGTCTCGGCCTTGCTCGCACCGGTCCTCGCGGAGACCTCCGCGATGAGTCCGCTCTTGTTCATCGTCGCTGCCCTCCGATCCTTCCCACCCTAGGACTGTTCCCCGGAACGGGGCAACGGACCCATCTGGGAGGATGGTGCGATGGCTCCGCGAGGCAACGCCGTGCGACGGGCGTCGGCCACCCTGTGCGCGGCCGCGATCGTCGCGCTCGCGGCCTGCGGCGGAGGTGGGCGGGAGCTCGTCGAGTACCACGACCCGGGCGGCCGCTTCGTCGCGTCGCTTCCCGCGTCGGCGCAGTTCACCGCCGCGGAGCCCACCGCCGACACCTCCTCCGGCCCCGGCCTGCTCGCGGGCGTCCTCGCGTCCCCGCGTCAGGCCTCCGGAGGCACGGGGGTCGGCATCGACCTCGCGCAGGCGAGCGGGGACCAGACCTCGTTCCAGGTGCTGCTCCTGCGCTCCGAGGGGTTCGAATCGCTGGACGACATGGCGCTCTTCTTCCTCCCGTCGCGGGACGGGTTCGACATCCGCGAGCAGCGCGACCTCGACATCGAGGGCGACCCCGGCCAGCTCGTCGTCGCCGACGTCCTGCGCGACGGCACGGCCGCAGCGAGCGTCGCCGTCGTGTTCTCGCTCGGACACGCCGGCGTCGGGTCGGTCATCGCCGCGGTCTTCCCGACGGGCACGTGGGCGTCGGAACGCGACGACTTCCTCGCGATCGTGCGGTCCTTCCGGACGGACGTCTCGCCCGCCGAGGCCGCCCTGCCCGTCGGGGTTCCGACGGCCGCCTGAGCGCCCTTGCTAGCATGGGCGCGACGGTGGCCCGTGGTGTAACGGCAGCACGACTGACTCTGGATCAGTTAGTCCTAGTTCGAATCTAGGCGGGCCAGCCAGTGGTTCCCGGGGCGAAGCCCCTCAGTAGACGCTCGCGATCGCGACGACCGCGGTCCACGCGAGGACGACGGCGAGGAACGCGAACACCGCGCGCTCGGCCATGCGCTCCCAGCGGGGTTCCGACTCGAACGGGCGCGACATGGTCCACCACCTACCCGGCCCCGGCCCCCGCTATGCGCGTTTCCCCCCTCGGCCGCGCGGGGATACGCCGCACGGGAAACCGGACCGGAAGGAGCGCATCGATGCGCAGGTTCCTCGTCGGACTCATGGTGGTCGGACTCGTCGTGACCGGGAGCGGCGGCGTGGCGTCGGCACAGGTCTCGCGCCTGTTCCACGACTGCGTCACCGGGGGCGGACCCGGGAACCACTTCCAGGGCGGCAGCGCGGACGAGTGCGGCCGCTTCAAGGACAACGGGCCGACCTGGCCCGCCTGATCGGCGGAGGCGGGGGGGGGGGGGGGGG
>JBJTYK010000155.1:0-25427 GCA_046082745.1 Actinomycetota bacterium
GCGCTTCAGGGTGGGGTAGAGGGAGCCGTAGGAGACGCGCCAGAACCCGCCCAGCGTGCCGGTGAGGCGCTTCGACAGCTGGTAGCCGTGCATCGTCCCGTCCTTCAGCAGGCCGAGGATCGCGAGCTCGAGCATCGGGGCTCCCATCGGGGATCCAGCCGGAGGTTCCGGATGGATATATCGACCCGATATATCTACTCGGAAGCCCCGGGCCCGTCAAACGGGTCCGGGGCTTCCGATGACGCGGGTCGTGCGTGGGGGGCGGGGGAGCGCCCGAGGCCGAGCGCGGCGAGGGCCGAGCACGCGCCGACGACCCCGCAGGCGATCCACAGGACGTCGGGGCGCCAGCCGTAGAGAGCGGTGCCCGCGACCGGTCCGAGCAGGAGCGAGAGCCCGAGCGCGGTGTTCTCGGCGGCCTGGTAGCGCCCCCGCGCGTGGCGGGGCGCGCGGTCGGCGACCGTCGCCGACGCGACGGGACGGATCGTCATCTCCCCGAGCGTCCACACCGCGACCATCGCGACGAGGGCGGGGATCGAGCGCGCGCCGACGAGCGAGAGGAACGCGACGCCGACGAGCCCCTGGCCGACGGCGAACACCGCGGGCCGCGGGAATCGACGCGTCACCGAGATGACCACGACCTCGACGGTGACGACGAGCACCCCGTTCAGCGACTGGAGGAGCCCGTACGTCGAGGCGGGGTAGCCGAGGTCGCGGATGTGGAGGGGGAGGGCGGCGATGTTCTGCGAGTAGACGAGCCCTCCGAGGAACGTCGAGGCGAGGAACGCGAGGAAGCCCCGGTCCGCGAGGATCTCGCGCCGCGCGCTCGGGAGTCCCCGTTCCTCGTGGCGCGCGGTGCGCACGCCGTGCGGCAGGAAGGCGAGCGCGATCGCGCCGAACGCGAACGAGGTCGCCGCGTCGCCGAGGAAGAGGAGGTCGAAGGAGCGGTCGACGAGGAGCCCGCCGATCGCGAGGCCCGCCGCCCATCCCGCGTTCGTCGCGATGCGCCAGAGCGTGAAACCGGTCACGCGGAGCTCCGGGACGAGGAGGTCGGCGATGAGCGCCTTCGCGGCCGGCTGCGCGATGTCGGCCACGAGCCCGAGCGCGACGACGCAGGCGTAGATCGCGGCGAGCGAGGAGGAGCGCCACAGGAGCAGCGTGAGGCCCGCCGCTCCGATCATCGAGGACGCGATCGCGTTCCGCCGTCCGATCCGGTCGGCGATGAGGCCGCCGGCGAGCCGCGCGGGCACCGCGCCGACGGCGTAGAGCGCGACGGCGACGCCGGCGGCCGTCGGGGGCTCGCCGCGGTCGGTGAGGTACAGCGTGAGGAACGGGAAGACGAACGTGCCCGCGCGGTTCACGAACGCCGCCCCGAAGAGGATCCACGCGGCGCGCGGTATCCGCCGGACCTGTTCCCGCAGGCGCGGCGCGCTCATCGACCGGCGAGGAACGCGAGCGGTGCGGCCGCCATCACGACGAACGCGACGGCGACGAGCGCGGTCGACACGCGGCCCGAACGCCATTCGCCCACGATCGACCGGTCGCGGCCGAGGAGGAGCATCAGGAGGATGAGCGGCGGTGCCGCGACGCCGTTCAGGATCGCCGCCCAGTAGAGGCCGCGGATCGGATCGAGGCCCGCGAGCGCGATGATGAGGCCGAGGGCGGCCGACCCGACGATGACGCCGTAGAAGCCGCCCGCCTGGCGGAGCCGCCGCGAGAGGCCCTCGCGCCAGCCGAACGCCTCCGAGAGCGCGTACGCGGTCGACCCCGCGAGGATCGGGATCGCGAGCGCGCCGGTCCCGACGATGCCGAGCGTGAACAGGAGGCTCGCGAAGTCGCCGGCGATCGGACGGAGCGCGCGTGCCGCGTCCTCCGCGGTGCGGATCTGCGTGATGCCCTCGGCGTGGAGCGTCGCGGCGGCCGCGACCATGATCGCGAACATCACGACGACGGCCGACGCCATGCCCGCGACCACGTCGCCGCGCATCGCGGCGACGTGGTCGCGGTCCACGACGACCTCGCCGCGCGCGGCCTCGAGTTCCTCCTCCTCGGCCTCCTCGCTCGCCTGCCAGAAGAACAGGTACGGCGAGATCGTCGTGCCGAAGATCGCGACGAGGGCCGCGAGCTGCGTGCGGTCGAGCGCGAGGCGCGGCAGGAACGTCGCCCGCAGGACGTCGCCCCAGTCGACCCGCAGGACGAAGAGGACCGCCACGTAGGAGACGACCGAGAGGGAGAGCCATCGGAGGACCCGGGCGTAGCGCTCGTAGCGGACGAAGATCTCGAGCGCGAGGAGCGCGGCCACGAGCGCGACCATCGCGACGCCGAGCGGGACCGGGACGAGGAGGCGGAACGCGGCCGCCATCGAGCCGATGTCTGCCGCGATGTTGAAGACGTTCGCGACGGTGACGAGGGACACGGCGAGCCAGAGCACCCAGCGCGGGTAGCGGCGCTTCAGCGCGGTCGCGAGGCCGCCGTCGCTCGCGATGCCGATGCGGGCGGCGGTCTCCTGGACCGCGGCGGCGAGCGGGAGCGTGACGAGCGCCGTCCAGAGCATCCCGAAGCCGAGCGCGGCGCCGACCTGCGAGTACGTCCCGATGCCGCTCGGGTCGTCGTCGGCGGCGCCGGTCACGATCGCGGGTCCGAGTCGGCCGAAGTAGCCGAAGCCGCGGAGGCGGTCGCGGATCGGGTGGTGCCGGCGCTTCGTCACCGGCCGCCGCGGCCGGGCTCGTCGCCGGACTCGCCGCGCAGGAACCGTTCGATCTCCTGCGCGAGTTCGTCGCCGCTCGGGATCTGCTGCTCCTCCGAGCCGAGCCCCGCCTCGAGGCGCGCGACGTAGGCCCGCGAGTCGTCGTCCGCGGCGACCGCGCGGTCGAGGCGCTCCCGCTGTCCGGCGGCCTCCTCGCGGAGTTCGTCCGCGCCGAAGGTGACGCCGAGGTGGCGACCGGCGGCCTCGAGGAGCGCGAGCGTCGCCGGCGCGAACGGCCCGCCGACGTAGTGCGGGATCTGCGCGTAGAAGCCGACCGACGGGACCGCGTGGTCGTTCGCGATCGACTCGATGGCGCTCAGCGCCGCCGACGGGACGCGCAGGAGTCCCGGCGGTCCGGCGATCTCGCCGTCGCGCAGGAGTCCCGGCGCGGAGGCGGTCGTGAGGATCGGGACCGGCCGCGTGTGCGGGACGGCGCTCGGGACCGCGCCGAGGCTCACCCACTCGACGACGTCGAAGCGGCGCGCGATGGCGGCGAGGTCGGCGCCGAGCTCGCGCCAGCGGAAGTCGGGTTCGGGGCCGGTGAGGACGAGCAGGTCGCGGCCGCCGTGCGACGCGTGGCGGATCGCGAGGTCCGGCCAGTCGAGCCGGCGCATCGTGCCGTCGATGATGTCGAGGGTCGGCCGCCGCGACCGGTAGTCGTAGAGGTCGTCGGGGTCGAACGACACGACGACGTCGCCGTCGGCCGCGATCACCTCGACGGCCGCGGTCGCCGCCGCCGCCGCGTCCACCCATCCGTCGAACGCGGCGACGAGGACGGGGGCGACGAGCGGCCGCGACGGATCGGTGACGCGGTGGGCGGGCATGCCCGCAGGATAGTCGCGCGCCCCCTACGGAGCGGGGGCGGGGCTGAGCGCCGGACTCCCGTCGGGCTGCGTCTGGTCGGGCAGCCACACCGGGTCCGGGGGCGCCTTCGGGCTGATGTTCGGCGCGTCCGGCGGGAACGGCGGGCACGAGCGGAGCGGCATCGACGGCAGCGGCGCGCGCGGCGCCTGCGTGAAGTCGAACGCGTCGGAGAGGTTGTCCGCGGCCGCGTCGCGTTCGGTGAGCTGCGTGAGCCCCCAGTTGTCCTCGATGAAGCGCAGGACCGACGAGAACTCGCCCTGCGTGCGGAGGATGTAGCCCTCCTTCGCGTACGGCGAGATGACGAGCAGCGGCACGCGGATCCCCAACCCGTTCACGTCGACGCCGGGCGGGACGACGTGGTCGTAGAAGCCGCCGTAGTCGTCCCACGTGAGGAAGATCGCGGTGTCCTCCCACATCGGACTCGCCATGAGCGCGTTCACGACCTCGGTCGTCCAGTTGTAGCCGTGGCACCAGGAGTTGCCGCCGGGGTGGTCGGAGAGGATGCCCTTCGGCGTGATCCAGGTGACCGGCGGCAGGAGGCCGCGCTCGATGTCGCCGATGACGTCGTCGACGGGGCGCATGAAGCGCGACCATGCTTCGGGGTCCTCCCGGTAGCGCCGGATCGCGGAGTACGCGGACCAGATGTAGCCGTACTGCGTGTTCGTCGCCGCGTAGTAGGCCCAGGGGATGTCCTTGTTGTTCAGGAGGTCGCCCTCGGTGAGGAAGTCGAAGCAGGGCGGGATGAGCTGCGACTCGCCCTCGGCGTCGAACACCTCGACGAAGTTGCCCTCGCCGGCGTCGCAGCCCCAGCCCTTCGCGTAGCCCCGGGCGAGCCGCTCCGTGAGCACCGCCGGATCGAGCGGCTTCGGCGCGTTGTGCGCGCCCCCCGCGGTCGCGGCGATCGAGAAGAGGTGGTTCGGGAACGACGCCCCCCACGACGACGCGAAGAAGTTGTCGGCGAGCACGAAGCGCTCCGCGAGGTGCCAGAGGTTCGGGATGTCCTCGGGTCGGAACTGCGAGTAGCCGTACGAGACCTGTCGCTGGAACACGAGCGGATCGGAGCTCGGCTCGCCGTCGATGCCCTCGCCGAACCGGTCCATCAGGCCGTCGTTCGCGGCCTTCAGCGAGTTCTCCCACGAGTGGGGGATGTCCTCGTAGTCGTCGGGGACCGGCCCGAGCGGGACCTCGACGCCGTTCCACATGCCGGTCGTCGTCCCATCGACGCCGGGGAAGCGGCCGAAGAGGTGATCGAAGCTCCGGTTCTCCTTGAGGATGAAGACGACCCGCTTGATCGGGAAGCGCGTGTCGAACGCGCCGACGTCGACGACCGCCGCCTCCTGGGAGGGGTCGGTCACCGCGCCGCGCGGACGGAGGACGAGGGCGCCGGCCACGAGGAGCAGGAGGATGACGAGCGCGGGCAGGAGGCGGACGCGCGGCGCGGGCATCGCCGAATCCTACCGGCGATGCCCGCGCCGTCCCGGGGCCCGCGGACGCTAGACTCGGCCGCGTCCACGTCTCCTCTGCGAGGTCCATCGTGCCGCGGGTGCTGCTCATCGGGTGGGACGGCGCCGACTGGCGCATCCTCGATCCGCTCCTCGAGCGGGGCGATCTCCCGAACCTCCAGGCGCTGATCGCGCGCGGGCAGCGCGACGTCCTGCGGAGCACCGTGCCGACGCACTCGTGGGCGGCGTGGCCCTCGTTCCTCACCGGCGTCGACCCCGCCGACCACGGCGTCTACGACATCCTCGAGACGGTCCCGGGCACGCACAAGCAGTTCCCGGTCACGTACCGCTCGATCCGCGAACGGACGTTCGTCGAGGACCTCGCGGCCGCGGGGCGTCACGGGACGTACGTCGACGTGCCGCTCATGTTCCCGCCGCCCGCGATCGACGCGACGATCGTCGCCGGTGGCGTGCTCCCGAAGGGGCGCCCGTACACGATGCCCGCCGACCTCCCGGACACGCTCGCCGCGGCGGGCGCGCCGTGGCAGATCAACGGGATGTCGTGGACGACGTACCACAACCGTCCGGAGCCGTACCTCGCGGAAGCGCTCGAACTCACCGGCAAGCGGATCCGCGCGAGCGAGTGGCTCCTCGACAACACGCCGTGGGACCTGTTCGCATCGGTGTGGGTGAGCGTCGACCGGACGCAGCACTGCCTGTCGAGCCACGTCGCGCCCGATCACCCCGGCTACCTCGCGAACCGCGACACGCGCGTCGGCGCGAAGGTCCGCGACGTCTACAAGCAGCTCGACGACGCGATCGGCTCGTTCGTCTCGCGCACGCGCCCCGACGACCTCGTCCTGTTCATCTCGGACCACGGGTTCCAGTCGTGCACGCGCACGATCCACATGGACCGGCTCCTCGCGTCGTTCGGCTACCTCGACTTCAGCGCGTCGAACCTCGTGTGGGGACCGATGCAGTGGGGCGTCGTGCGGAAGGTCGCGCGCACCGTCTACGACCGGCTCGGCCTCCACGGGAAGGTGAGCCTCCCGCAGCCGGTGAACTGGGCGAAGACGCGCGCGTACACGACGATCCGCTCGACCGGCGAGGGCGTGTCGGTGAACCTGGCGGGCCGCGAGCCCGACGGCATCGTGGACCCGGGCGACTTCGAGAAGGTGCGCGCGGAGGTCATGGAGCGGCTCGCGGGCTACGTGGATCCCCGGACCGGCCGCAAGCCCGTGAAGGCGATCCACCGCCGGGAGGACGTCTTCCACGGACGCTTCGCGGACGCCGCGCCCGACATCCTCATGGAACCCGCCGAGGGCTACTCGCTCACCCACGCGAAGAGCGCGATCGAGGACGCCGACTGGGTGTCGGGCGACCATCGCATCGAGGGCGTCGTCGTCGCGGCCGGACCGGGCGTGCGGCCGTTCGAGCAGCCGCCGCGGCTCGTGGACCTCGCACCGACGCTGCTCGCCGCGCTCGACGCGCCGGCATCGGTCCGCCACACCGGTCGCGTCCTCCACGAGCTCGTCGGCGACGCGGCGAGCGTCCGCGCGCGCGACACCGCCGGTGCCGCGCCCCTCGCCGCCGCGGAGCCGACCGTGTCCGAGACCGAGGCCGACGAGATGGAGGAGCACCTCCGCGGCCTCGGCTACCTCGAGTAGTCAGTCCGCCGCGTCGTCCCCCGCGCTGCCCGCGACCGTCCGCAGCGTCGCCATCGCGTTCATCGCGACCGGGAACCCCGCGAGGACGCCGACCTGGATCAGGACCTCCGCGAGTTCGTCCCTCGTGACGCCGTGCCGCAGCGACGTGCGGAGGTGCTGCGGGAGCTGCGACGAGCGACCGAGCGCGGCGAGCACCCCGACCGACACGAGCTGGCGGTCGCGGAGGGAGAGGCCGGGTCGGTCGTAGACGTCGCCGTACGCGACCTCGACGATGAGCCGGCCGAGGTCGCCGAGTCCCTCGACGGTCGCGAGCGACTTCTCGCCGTGCACCGCGATCATGCGCTTCCTGCCACGTTCGTAGCGTGCGTCGTCCATCCGGACTCCTTCCGGTCCCGCGCGGGTTCCACGGGATACTAGGCGGCACCGTGGGCGCGACCGGACCGATCGACGACGAGGGCCTCCTCCCCGGGGGCCTCCTCGGCGACGGCGAGGACGGACGCGACCGACGGACGCTCCTCGCGGGCACCGCGCAGAACCTCGTCGGCCTCGTCGTCTACGTCCTCGGCACGTTCGGCGCGAACGTCCTGGTCGCCCGCGCGTTCGGAGGCGGTGCGGCGGGCGCGGTCGTCCTCGGGCTCGTGACGCTCGCGACGCAGTTCGCGTTCGTCGCGGCGGCCGGGACGCGGTTCGGGATGGACATGGCGGCCGTGCGCGAGGTCGCGATCGAGGCCGGGAAGGGCGGCGGCGGCCGGATCCGCGGCATCGTCGACCGCGCGCTCGCGGTCGCGCTCCTCGCGTCGCTCGCGGTCGCGCTGCCGGTCGTCGCGGCCGCACCGTGGATCGCGGCGCGGCTCTCCGATCAGCCGGAGGCCGCCGCGTCGATCCGCTGGGCCGCGGTCGCGCTCCCGTTCGTCGCGGTGACGTTCGTGTCGCTCGGCGCGAGCCGCGGGCTGAAAATCATGCGCCACACGCTCCTCGTCCAGTGGATCGGGCAGCCGCTCCTGTGGATCGCGCTCATGCCGCTCGCCTGGCGCGTCGAGCGCTCGGCGACCGCGGCGGTCGCGGCGTACGCCGCGTCGTGGGTCGTCACGGCGGGCGGCGCGCGGCTCCTCTGGGCGCGCGAGGCGCGCGCGTTCGGACGGGAGCCCGCGGCGCCCGGGGAACTCGGTCGGCTCGTGCGCTACGGGGCGCCGCGGGCCCCCGCCGCGCTCCTGTCGCAGGGGCTCTTCTGGGTCGACTACTTCGTGGCATCGGCGTTCGTCGCGCGCGGCGACGTCGCGGCCGATGCGCTCGGCGTGTACTCGTCGAGCGTGCGCGTCGCGCTCGCGGTCGTCCTGTTCCTCACCGCGGTCTCGTACGTCTTCTCGCCGTTCGTCGCCGACCTCCACGCGCGCGGCGAGCGCGAGCGGCTCGAGGGGCTCTTCCGGTCGATCACGCGCTGGACGGTCGCGGGGACGATCCCGGTGCTCCTGCTCATGCTCGTCGTCCCGGGGCCACTCCTGCGCGTCTTCGGCGGCAGCGAGTTCGCCGGCGGCGCCGACGCCCTGCGCATCCTCCTCGTCGGCCAGGCCGTGAACGTGGGCGTCGGCGCCGCCGGCTTCGTCCTCATCATGGCCGGGCACATCGGATGGGACCTCGTCGTGTACGCGCTCTCGTTCGTCCTCGACCTCGCCCTCGCGGTCGCGCTCGTCCCGCGGTTCGGCGTCGAGGGCGCGGCGATCGCGCAGTCGGTCACCGTCGCGGCGTCGAACGCGCTGCGCCTGTGGCTCGTGCACCGCTTCGTCGGCATCCAGCCGTACGACCGTTCGTACCTCCGGCTCCTGCCCGCCACCGCCGGCGCGACCCTCGCGATGGTCGCGACGCACGCGATGCTCGCGGACGGCGCGTGGCCGGTCGACCTCGCCGTCACCGGGCTCGCGGGGCTCGCGGTCTACGCCCCGCTCCTCGTCGCGACCGGGTTGCTGCCCGCCGAGCGCCGGGCGGCGCTCCGGGCGCTCGGTCGGTCGGGCTAGCCCCAGGCGCGGCCGAGCATCGCCGCGAGGAGCGCGATCGCGGCCGCCTTGTCGAGCGGTTCGTTCCCGTTGCCGCACTTCGGCGACTGGACGCACGACGGGCAGCCGCGCGGGCAGGGGCAGTTCGCGACCGTCTCGAGCGTCGCCTCGAGCCAGCGCGTGGCCGCGCGGAAGCCCCGCTCGGCGATGCCGGAGCCGCCCGGCATCCCGTCGTAGACGAAGATCGTGCACGCGCCGACGTCCTCGTGGAACGCGGTCGAGACGCCGCCGACGTCCCAGCGGTCGCACGTCGCGACGAGGGGGAGGAGACCGATCGCGGCGTGTTCCGCGGCGTGCGCCGCCCCCGGGACCGCCGGCGCGCGGATCGCCGCGCGGTCGAGGACCGCCTGCGGGATCGCCCACCACACCGCGCGCGTCTCGAGGTCCTGCGGCGGGAGGGCGAGCGGCACGACCTCCATCGTCTCGCCGGTCGCGACGAGTCGGCGCGCGTAGCCGTTCACCTGGTTGCGCACCCGCACCCGTCCGTAGCGCACGACGACGTCGCCGCTGCGCGTCTCCTCGTCGGCGCCGAGCACCGCGATGTCGGTGAGGTCGCGGGCCTGCGTGTAGAAGTCGGGATCGCTGCGCTCCACGACCGCGACGCGGCGGACGAGGTCGAGCTCGTGGACCTCGAACTGCTCGCCCTGGTGGAGGTAGACCGCGCCGGGGTGGACCTGGTGGAACGCGCGGCCGCGGTCGACGGTGCCGAGGAGCTCGCCGGTGTCGCCGACGACGATCGCGTACGCGTCGCCGCCGGTCGAGCGGATGTCGACGTCGCCGTGCGGCGACGTGCGTCCGCGGTCGACCCACCGGTCCCGGCGCCGCGCGACGAGGCCCTCGGCCTCGAGCCGCGCGATGCCGTCCGCGGCGCCGGGACCGAAGAAGGCGAGTTCCTCCTCGGCGAGCGGGAGCTCGGACGCCGCGCAGCGCAGGTGCGGGTCGAGGACGAACGGGTTCGTCGGGTCGACGACCGCGGCCTCGGGTGGGCGGTCGAAGAGGTCCTCGGGGTGCGTGACGAGGTACTGGTCGAGCGGGTCGTCCTGCGCGACGAGGACCGCGAGCGAGGCCGTCCCGCGACGGCCGGCGCGTCCGGCCTGCTGCCACATCGAGGCGCGCGTCCCCGGGTAGCCGGCGAGGACCGCCGCGTCGAGCGACCCGATGTCGACGCCGAGCTCGAGCGCGTTCGTCGAGGCGATCGCGGTGAGCTCGTCGGCTGCGAGCTGCCGTTCGAGCTCGCGGCGGTCCTCGGGGAGGTAGCCGGCGCGGTAGGCCTTCACGCGCGGACGGATCTCCGGCGGGACCTCTCGGCGGACGAACTCCGCGAGCAGTTCCGCGGCGCGGCGCGAGCGCGCGAACCCGATCGACTTCACGCCCTCGCGCGCGAGCGCCGCGACGATCTCGGATGCCTGCGTGAGGGCGCTGCGGCGCGCCCCGGTCTCCTCGTCGACGATCGGCGGGTTCCAGAGCGCGAAGAGCTTCTCGCCGCGCGGCGAAGCGTCCTCGGTGACCGCGTCGAACGGCACGCCGACGAGCCGCTCCGCGAGTTCGGCCGGGTTGCCGATCGTCGCGGAGGCGAGGACGAAGCGCGGGTCGCCGCCGTAGTGGGCGACGAGCCGACGCAGCCGACGGAGCACGAGCGCGACGTGCGATCCGAAGACGCCGCGCGCGACGTGCGCCTCGTCGACGACGACGAGCGACAGCCGCAGGAGGAAGTCCGCCCAGCGCGCGTGGTCCGGGAGGATCCCGAGGTGGAGCATGTCGGGGTTCGTGAGCAGGAGGTTCGCGTTCTTGCGGATCATCGGTCGCTCGGCGCGCGGCGTGTCGCCGTCGTAGACGGCGGCCTTCACCTGGTGGAGCCGGAGCGACCGCACCTGCCGGAGCTGGTCGCGCGCGAGCGCCTTCGTCGGGAAGAGGTAGAGCGCGGTCGACCGCGGGTCCGCGATGGCGCGCTCGGCGTAGGCGAGGTTGTAGACGAGCGTCTTCCCGGAGGCCGTTCCGGTCGCGACGACGACGTCGCGACCGGAACGGACGAGGTCGAGCGCCTCGCGCTGGTGCCGGTGGAGTCCGCCGATGCCGAGGAGCGCGAGGCGCTCGACGAGGACCGGCGGGAGATCGTCGGGGAACGGCCCGGGCGGGTCGTCCCGCGCGGGGAGGTCGCGGACGTGGAGGTTCGCCCCCTCCGCCTCCGCGCGCTCGAGGAACGCGCGCGGGTCCACGGCGTCAGTCCGCGGAGCGCTCGACGAGCGCGAGTTCCGTGTACGAGCGGCGGAACCCGTCGCGCAGCAGCGGCCGGATCGCGTCGCGCTGCCGGACGAGGATCACGAGGCCGAGGAGGAGGTACACGCCCCCGACGGCGACCCGCTCGACGCCGGCGAGCGCGTCGGGGGCGATCGCGCCGACGATGAACTGCGCCCAGAACAGCCCGAACAGCAGCAGGGCCTCGCGCGTGCTGATCGACAGGCTGAGGAGCACGCTGATCGCGAAGAAGGACTGCGCGGCGGTGAGGAAGAGTTCCTCGCGCTGGTGGGCGTCGATCGGCAGGCCGTGGAGGTCGGAGAGCGCGATCGCGAAGACGACGGGGAGCGTTCCGACGAGGAGCGTCCACTGGTTCACCTTCGACGACACGAGGGTGCCGAGCGCGGACTCGTGGTTCAGGCGCCAGGCGTAGAGGCCGGCGATGAGGAGCTCGGGCGCCTCGGACGCGAGCGGGGCGAGCCACTGCACGAGGAGGAACTCGCTCACGCCGAAGGCCCGACCGGTGAGGACGAGCGATTCCGCGAAGTGCTCCGCGGTGAGGAGGATCACCGTCGCGGCGAACAGGAACATCCCGACCGTCGCGGCGCGCCGGCGTCCGGTCGCGAGGTGGCTCACGAGCAGCGCGGGGCCGACGAGGTGGGGTTCCTCGGCGGGCGCGCGGGAGACGCGGATCGTGTACGCGATGAAGATCCCGACGAGGACCACCGCGTCGAACGGGGTGATCGAGTGCTTGAGCGGGAGGAGAAGGGAGTACACCGTCGCGAGGCCGAGGTAGCCGATCTCGACCGCGTGCGGGCGATCGAGCGCGACCTCCGTGATCCGGTGCCCCGCCTTCCGCGAGCGGTACCAGATGACGAACACGACCATCGACCAGCCGATGCCGATGAGGAGCCGGTTCGCGCCGGTCATGTTCGCGAGCGCGAGCGAGCAGGCCGTCTCGCCGGCGTCGGCCGCCGCCTTGCACGCGCGGCCGTAGAGCTCGACGGCGTTCCCGCCCTTCCAGGCGAAGACCATGTCGACCGCGTACTCCGGCAGGACCGCGATGAACGCGAGGACCGCGATCGCGAGGCCGGCGGAGATGTCGAGCTGGGCGACCTCCGCGGCCCACGAGAGGATGAACGCGGCGCCGACGATCGCGAGGCCGAAGAAGAGCGCGTCGAGCGGGTCGGAGAGGTGCGTCCCCGTCATCCGGAGCCAGATCCCCGGAACCGTGACGGCGACGGCGAGGACGAACGCGATGCGTTCCCCGAAGGGATGGCTCCCGACCTCGTCCGCGCTGGCCGCCATGGGGTGCGAGCCTACGGCAGCGGCGCCGACCGCGCCTACTCGAGCAGGCTCGCGTTCGGGCTCGGCGGGAGGTTCGCGGGGTCGATCACGCCGTCGGCCGCGAGGTCGGCGTACAGGAGCGGGGCGTCCGGATCGAGCCGCACGACCGAAGAGGACCCCTCCATCACCGCGTCGCCGGGCACGACGACGTTCTGGACCATCGTGGGATCGACGCGCGCGGCGACGAACGCGAGCCGCAGGAGCTCGTCGAACGGCAGGCTCGTCGTCGTGGAGCGCAGGCCCGCGGCGAGGTAGGTGAGGACGCTGCCGAGGTCGTCGGCGAACTCGGCGTGGAGCTGCGCGAGCGCGGCGAGGACGAGCCGGCCCTGGTTCTCCGAACGACCGAAGTCGCCCTCGGGCAGGTCATGGCGGTCGCGGGCGAAGGCGAGCGCCTGGCGCCCGTCGATCGTCTGGACGCCGGGCGCGAACGATGCGCGCGAGTACTCCGGGTCGTCGAGCGCGAACGGGATGTCGATCGTCACGCCGCCGACGTCGTCGACCATGCGGATCACGCCCTCGAACGACGTGAGGACCCAGTAGTCGATCGTGATGCCGGTGAGCGCCTCGAGCGTCTGGACGAGGAGGTCCGGGCCACCCTCGACCATCGCGTCGTTGATCTTCGAGGTGCCGCCGCCGGGGATCTCCACCCATGAGTCCCGCGGGAAGCCGAGGATCGCCGAGCCCCCCGTCGCCGGGTTGAAGGAGACGATGTGGATCGAGTCGGCGCGGGAGGCGTCGACCGGCTCGTCCGGTCGCGCGTCGCTGCCGATGAGCAGCACGAAGATCGGGCGATCGCCGTCGAGCGACGGCAGGTGTTCCGCGTGTGCGGCCTCGATCTGGAACAGGGGCGTCGCCGCCGCGCGCCGCGCGTCGGGGACGACGGCCTCGACGGCCACCGCGGCGAGCGCAGCGGCGACGCCCACCGCGAGCCAGCCGAGGAGACGGGTCCGGCGCGTCATCCGGCCGCCGTCGCCGCGGGGAGATCCTCGTCGGCGCGGTCCACGCGGAACGCGACGATCCGCCAGAGCCCGCCGGACTCGCGAAGGAGGAACTCGCCGCGACTCACGATCGTCGCCGGAGCGGCCGCCTCGCCTCCCGGGGTCGCGGTCGCCGTGAAGACGACGTTCGCGGCGAGGAGCGCCGGCTCGCCGTACGCGTCGAAGAACACGCGCGCCCGCAGGACGCCGTCGGCGGGCTGGACATCCGAGAACGCGGGTCCGAGGTCGCCGAGCGTGAGCGTCTCGATCGCCGCCCGCGCGTCGGGGAGCGCGGCGGCGTCGAACGCCTCCCAGGCCTCGTCGTACGCGGCGTCCGACAGGTTCTCCGGGTCGAGGAACGCCGAGGCGTAGAACGTCGAGAGCACGGGTTCGACCTTCTCGGCGGCCGCCATCGCGGCGTCGGCGAGCTCGCGGTCCTTCGTCCCCGGCGTGCCCGACGTGCCGGTCGCGCGCGCGATGCGGAACGAGAACTCCGGCGTGGCGCGCGACAGGAGGTCGGTCCCACCCCGGGCGAGCGCGAGGAACCCGACGACCCCGAGGACGATCGCGGCGAGGAGGGCGACGAGCAGGTACGGGCGCGCGGACGAGCGGTGACGACCCTCGGGCATGGCGGCGAGGCTAGTGGCTCCCCGTGCGCGCGCCAAGCACCGCCGGTCGTCATCGCGCAGCCGCGCGTCCGGTAGGGTTTCGCGACAGGGAAGACGACGCTCCGACGGTGTGCCGGGAAGCCTGGTCGGCGACGAGGTGCCGACGTGTCCGAGGAGATCCGCGGGTCCGCCGACGGCGCGGCGACGCCGCGCCGTCGGCGGATCGTCGAGCCGATCCAGGCGTTCCTGCGCACCGAGGCCGCGAGCGGCGCGCTCCTGCTCGCGGCGGCGCTCCTCGCGCTCGCCCTCTCGAACTCGCCCCTCGCGTCGGTCTACGACGCGGTGCTCGAGGCCGACGCGTCGCTGCGCCTCGGGCCGATCGCCGTCTCGCTCGACGTCCACGGGTGGGTCAACGAGGCGCTCATGGCGCTGTTCTTCCTCGTCGTCGGCCTCGAGATCAAACAGGAACTCCTCCACGGGGAACTCCGCGACCCGCGGGCCGCGGCGCTTCCGGCGATCGCGGCCGTCGGCGGGATGGTGGCGCCGGCGCTCCTGTTCCTCGCGCTCACCGCGGGGAGCGACGCCGCCCGCGGCTGGGGGATCCCGATGGCGACCGACATCGCGTTCGCGGTCGGCGTCCTCGCGCTCGTCGGTCGCGGCGCGCCGACGGGGCTCAAGGTGTTCCTCCTCACCCTCGCGATCGTCGACGACATGGGCGCGATCGCGGTCATCGCCGCGTTCTACTCCGGGTCCGTCGCCTGGGCGCCGCTCGCCGCCGCCGCGGGGATCGCGCTCCTCATCCTCGCCCTGCGGCGCGTGGGGCGGTGCCCGTGGCCGGTCTTCGCCGTGCTCGGGGTGGCGCTCTGGTACGCGACCTACCGGTCGGGCGTCCACGCGACGGTCGCCGGCGTCGTCCTCGGGTTCGTCGCGCCCGTCGCGCCCGCGGGGAGCGACGGGTGCGACGCGCTCGAGCTCCTCGAGGATCGCCTCCACCCGTGGACGTCGTTCGCGGTCCTCCCGCTCTTCGCGCTCGCGAACGCCGGGGTGCACCTGTCGTCCGAGGCGGTGTCCGGGGCGCTCGGCGGACGCGTCGCGCTCGCGATCGTCGTCGCCCAGGTCGTCGGCAAGATCGTCGGCATCACGGTCGCGAGCGTGCTCGCGGTTCGCCTCGGCCTCGGTCGGCTGCCCGACGGCGTGACCTGGCGGGGGGTCGTCGGGGCGTCGGCGGTCGCGGGCATCGGCTTCACGGTGGCGCTGTTCGTCGCCCGGCTCGCGTTCCCCTCGGGGGTCGTGGCCGACGAGGCCCGCATCGGCATCCTCGTGGGCTCGACGCTCGCGGGGCTCCTCGGGTACGCCGTGCTCCGCGAACGCCGCGCGTGAGGTGCCGCGCAGGGATCGGCGGGGTGTCCCTATACTTGCGCCCGTCCGGCCCGGCCGGGCACCACGTCCCGACCTGATCAGGAGGATGTATGGGTCTGCTCGCCGCGGCTGAAGGAACGATCGACGTCGAGTTCGGATCGTTCGAGATCACGGCGCTCTGGGTGATCCTCGCGATCTCCCTCCTCGCGCTCGTGTTCGCGTACTACCTCGTCCGCGAGGTGCTCGGCGCCGACGAGGGCACGGAGTCGATGCGCGCGATCGCCCGGGCGATCCAGGAGGGGGCGAGCGCCTACCTCCGCCGGCAGTTCAGCACGCTCGGAGCGTTCCTCGTCGTGCTCACCGTCGTCCTGTTCTTCCTCCTGCCGGTGGCCGAGGACGCCCAGAACTCCGAGTTCGTGATCCGCCTCGGTCGCTCGGTCGCGTTCATCCTCGGCGCGGGGTTCTCCGCGATCACCGGCTTCGCCGGGATGTGGCTCGCCGTGCGCGCGAACGTCCGCACCGCGAACGCCGCGCGCACCGACGGCCTGCGCCGGGCGATGCGGATCGCGTTCCGCGCGGGCGGCGTGGCCGGGATGTTCACGGTCGGCCTCGGCCTCCTCGGCGCCGCGGCGATCATCCTCATCTTCCAGCGGGACGCCGCGGGCGTCCTCCTCGGGTTCGGCTTCGGCGGCGCCCTCCTCGCGATGTTCATGCGGGTCGGCGGCGGCATCTTCACGAAGGCCGCCGACGTCGGCGCGGACCTCGTCGGCAAGGTCGAGAAGAACATCCCCGAGGACGACCCGCGGAACGCCGCGACGATCGCCGACAACGTGGGCGACAACGTCGGCGACTGCGCGGGGATGGCCGCGGACCTCTTCGAGTCCTACGAGGTCACGCTCGTCGCGTCGCTCATCCTCGGCGCCGCGGCCTTCCGCGGCTCGACGATCGGGGCGATCGCGGGCGTCATGTTCCCGCTGTTCGTACGTGCGGTGGGGGTCATCACGTCGATCGTCGGCATCCTCGCCGTGACGCCCCGCAGCGAGACCGAGCACGGGATGAAGGCGATCAACCGCGGCTTCTTCGTCTCGGCGGCGATCTCGGCCGCCGCCGTCTTCGGGGTGGCGAGCGTCTACCTCGGCGACGTGCGCCCGGCGGTCGCCGTGCTCATCGGCCTCATCCTCGCCTCGGTGATCCAGATCCTCACGCAGTACTTCACCGACACGAAGTTCCGTCCGGTCCAGGAGATCGCGGAGGCGACCCAGACCGGGCCGGCCACGACGATCCTCTCCGGCTTCTCGACCGGTCTCGAGTCGACGGTGTGGGCGCTGCTCGTGATCAGCGGCGCCGTCGTGTCGGCGTTCCTGCTCGGGGGATCGACGGCCGAGCGCCTCTACTTCATCGCGCTCACCGGCATGGGCATGCTCACGACGGTCGGCGTCATCGTCTCGATGGACACCTTCGGGCCGATCTCCGACAACGCGCAGGGCATCGCGGAGATGTCGGGGGAGTTCTCGGGGCGCCCCGCGGAGATCCTCGGCGGGCTCGACGCCGTCGGGAACTCGACGAAGGCGATCACGAAGGGCATGGCGATCGCGACCGCGGTCATCGCCGCGACCTCGCTGTTCGGCTCCTTCGAGGAGGCCGTGAAGCAGGCGTTCGGCGCCGGCTTCGAGTGGCCGGGCGTGCGCGTCGACCAGCCCGACGTCCTCGTCGGGCTCCTGATCGGCGGCGCGGTCGCGTTCCTCTTCTCGTCGCTCGCGATCCGCGCGGTGGGCCGTGCGGCCGCGCAGGTCGTCGTCGAGGTGCGGAACCAGTTCCGCGACCACCCCGGCATCATGGACCGCAGCGAGAAGCCGGACTACGGGCGCGTGGTCGACATCTGCACGCGCACGTCGCTCCGCGAGCTCATGACGCCGGGGCTCCTCGCCGTGCTCTCGCCGGTCACGGTCGGGTTCTTCCTCGGCTGGGAGGCGCTCGGCGCGTTCCTCGCCGGCTCGATCCTCACCGGCCAGCTCCTCGCGGTCATGCTCTCGAACTCCGGCGGCGCCTGGGACAACGGGAAGAAGTTCATCGAGGAGGGCCACTACGGCGGGAAGGGGAGCGACGCGCACAAGGCCGCCGTCATCGGCGACACGGTCGGCGACCCCTTCAAGGACACCGCGGGCCCCGCGCTGAACCCGCTCATCAAGGTCATGAACCTCGTCGCGGTGCTCATCGCGCCGATCGTCGTCGCGAACGCGGAGTCGTTCGGCATCCGGATGGGCGTCGGCCTCGGCGCGCTCGCCGTCCTCGCCGTGGCGATCGGGATCTCGAAGGCGCGTCGCTCCGAGCTCACGATCGACGCGGGGTCGGCCGCCGCCTGATGGGGCTCGCCGGGAGCATCGCCCGGGCGTTCCGTCGGGTCCGCGAGCCGGACGAGGTCCGGCTCGCGGAGGAGGTCCGGGACTGGGCCGCCGAGATCCCGGGCTCGGTCCGCAT
This sequence comes from Actinomycetota bacterium, assembly GCA_046082745.1. Lineage (GTDB taxonomy): Bacteria > Actinomycetota > UBA4738 > UBA4738 > HRBIN12 > JBJTIF01. The sequence goes on from JBJTYK010000155.1 coordinate 17,772, forward strand.
CGGCGATGCGCCCGTGCGCGAGCAGGTGAAGCTCGCGGGCGTCGTCCGCCGAATCACGATCCGTCCGGAGGGCGACCACGAGTCCCTCGAGGCGCTCATCTCCGACGGGACCGGCGAGATCACCGTCGTGTGGATGGGGCGTCGCTCGATCCCGGGACTCACGCTCGGCACGCACGTCGTCGTCGAGGGACTCGTCGCGGAGCAGCGGAACGAGAGACGCATCGTGAACCCGCGGTTCGAGTTCTCCGCGGCCTGAACCTCAGATCGAGCCGGCGGCCCCGGAACCCTCGTCGGCGGACCCGCCGCCCTCGCCGGTGATCGCCGCGCGGAGCCGGCCCTCCGTCCCCGCCGCCGCGAGCGCGACGACCTCGTCGCCGGCGGCGAGCACGGTCTCGGGCTGCGGGACGACGACGTGGCCCTCGCGCAGGACGGCGACGATCGCGGCCTCGGGCGGCAGGCGCAGCTCGTAGAGCGGGCGCCCGACGGCGGGCGTGTCCGGGGCGAGCGTGATCTCGAGGAGCGCGATCCTGCCCCCCTCGAGCCGCAGGAGCCGGACGAGGTCCCCCACGGTGACGGCCTCCTCGACCATCGCGGTGAGGATGTGGGGCGGCGAGACCGCGGCGTCCACTCCCCACTGCGCGTTGAAGAGCCACTCGTTGCGGGGGTGGTTCACCCGGGCGAGCACGCGGGGGACGCCGAACTCCTGCTTCGCGAGGAGCGAGGTGACGAGGTTGTCCTCGTCGTCGCCCGTCGCCGCGACGACGACGTCGACCGAGCGGAGCTCGGCCCCCTGGAGCACCCAGGGCTCGCAGCCATCGCCGAGGACGACGCGCACGTTCAGCATCGAGGCCTGGGCCTTCGCGACGACCGCGGGGTCCTGGTCGATGAGCACGATCTCGTGGCCGCGCTCCGCGAGGTCGGCGGCGAGATGCCGCCCGACCGCGCCGGCGCCGGTGATGACGACGCGCATCAGTGCTCCTCCTCGAGCAGGAGCTCGTCGAGCTGCGCGATCGCTTCTTCGTGGACGATGAGGAGCGCGGCGTCGCCCTCCTGGAACGTGCTGCCGGCGACCGGGATGAACCCCGACGCGCCGCGCTCGACGCCCGCGACGAGGATCTTCCCCTCGATGCCGAGCGCCTCGGTGCCCTTGCCGACGAGGTGCTTCGGCACCGGCACGCGCATGCGGTAGAGGTTGCCCGCGCCGAGGGATTCCTGCATCTCCTCGCGCGGGTGCGTGAGCATGAGGAGCATCTGCTGGACGCCCCACCGGGTCGTCGCGATCGTCGGGATGTTCAGGCGCTCGTAGATCTCAGCGCGCATCGGGTCGTAGATGCGGGCGATGACCGTCTGCACCCGGTAGTGCTCGCGCGCGACGCGCGCGGAGACGATGTTCGAGTTGTCGCCGCTCGAGACGGCGATGAAGGCGTCGGCCTCCCGGATGCCGGCCTCCTCGAGCACGGCCCGGTCGAAGCCCAGGCCGACGACCTGCCGCGTCGCCTCGAAGCCGGGGGGCAGGCGGTCGAACGCCCGCGGGTCCCGGTCGATGACGGCGACCTCGTGGCCCCGGGAGCAGAGCTCCTGCGTGAGGAGGATGCCGACCCGTCCGCAGCCCATGATCACGACGCGCATGGTCGCTAGCCTATCGCCGCGCCCCGGCCGCTGACGGTTGCCCCGCCGCGCCGCTACGGTGCGCTCATGCGGAGATCGGCCGCCGCCGCGACGCTCGCGGTCCTCCTCGCCGCCTGCGGCGGCGGGTCCGAGGCGCCTGCACCCGCCGGGGGGCTCGCGCTCGACCCGGTGCCGTACGTGCTCACGCTCCCCGCCGACGCCGGGGTGCGGCTCTCGGTCGTCCCCGCCGACGCGGCGTACGCGGCCGAGGTCGAGGCGGCGGGCGGGACGGCCGTCGCCGAGATCGTCTTCCGCACCGACGCGGGCGAGTCCCTGCACTTCGGCTGGGTGTACCGCTTCCCCGCGGACGCCTTCGACCTCCTGCGGCGACCGGAGTCCCCGCCCCGGTACGGCGAGGAACTGCGGCGCGAGGACGGGGGCGTGCTCGCGTGGTGGGGTCCCCTCGACATGCCGTTCGACCCCGCGTCGGCGGACGGTCGGGACTGGGCCGCGCTCAGCGAATCGCTCCGCGATCCGCAGCGCTACGCGCCCGCCGCCTGACGGAGGGGCGGACGGGCCCGCCGGTAGACTGCGGCGGTCATGCAGACGGCGGTCGAACGCGGCTCGATCCTCAAGCGCCTCCTCATCGGGCGGGCCATCACCTCGTCGAAGCAGGAGCACCAGCTCCTCCCGAAGTTCCTCTCGCTGCCGATCTTCTCCTCGGATGCGCTGTCCTCGAACGCGTACGCGACCGAGGAGATGATGCTCGTCCTCGCCCTCGCGGGGGCCGGGGCGCTCTCGTACATGCTCCCGCTCGCCGGCGGGGTCGCGCTCCTGCTCGCGATCGTCGTGCTCTCGTACCGGCAGACCGTCCGCGCCTATCCGCAGGGGGGCGGGTCCTACGTCGTCGCGCGGGAGAACCTCGGGACGGTCCCCGGGCTCACCGCCGCCGCGGCGATCCTCCTCGACTACACGCTCACCGTCGCGGTGAGCGTCACGGCGGGCACGTACGCCGTCGTGTCCGCGGCACCGTCGCTCGACGAGCACCGTGTCCTCATCGCCTGCGGGTTCGCCGTGTTCATCACGGTGATGAACCTCCGCGGCGTGAAGGAGGCCGGCGCGATCTTCGCGATCCCGACGTACGGCTTCGTCGCCATGGTGTTCACGACGCTCATCATCGGGTTCGTGCGCTGCATCGGTGGATGCCCGCAGGCGGCGAGCGCGACGCTCGCGCTCGAACCGCACCACGAGCTCGGGCTCTTCCTGCTCGCGCGCGCGTTCGCCTCCGGCGCGACCGCGCTCACCAGGGTCGAGGCGATCGCCGACGGTGTGCCGGCGTTCCGGCGCCCGCAGGCGCGGAACGCCGGCACGACGCTCCTCATGATGGCCGGCATCACGATCTCGATGTTCCTCGGGATCACGGTCCTCGCCCGCGCGCTCGGCGTGCGCGTGAGCGAGGAGGTCGCCTCGAAGTCGGTGCTCGCGCAGGTGGGCGACACCGTGTTCGGCGGCGGGTGGCCCTTCCTCGTGCTCCAGGCGTTCACGGCGGGCATCCTCATCCTCGCGGCGAACACCGCGTTCCAGGACTTCCCGCGGCTGTCGGCGATCCTCGCCCGCGACCGGTTCATGCCCTCGCAGTTCCGCAACCGCGGCGACCGGCTCGTCTTCTCGAACGGGGTCGTCGTCCTCGCCGGCCTCGCGATCGGACTCGTCATCGCGTTCGACGCGCAGCTCACGCACCTCATCCAGCTCTACGTCGTCGGCGTCTTCACGGCGTTCACGCTCTCGCAGGCGGGGATGGTGCGGCGCTGGGTGACGCTCCGCAGCGAGGGCTGGCGGGGGAGCGCCGCGGTCAACGCCCTCGGCGCGTTGACGACGGGCGTCGTGCTCGTCGTCGTCACGATCACGAAGTTCGCGCGCGGCGCGTGGATCGTCATCGTCGCGATGCCGATCATCATCCTGTTCTTCCTCGCGGTCCACCGGCACTACGAGCGGACGTCGCGGCTCCTGCGCCACGAGGGGCTCACCGGCGATCGCGAGTGGACGACCGCGTTCGTCCTCCTCGTCCCGGACCTCGGGCTCGCCACGATGTCGGCGGTCGGCTACCTCCGTTCGCTGCGTCCCGAGACGGTGCGGCCGGTCTGGATCGGGCCGACGGACGGGTTCGCCGCGGCGCGCGACCTGTGGCGCGAACGCGCGCCGCGGCTCGGCGAACTCGAGCTGCTCGAGGGCGCCGCCAATCGTCCGGTCCGCGCGCTCCGCGCGTACCTCCACGAGCACCTGCCGCCCGGCGACGGCTTCGTCACCGTCGTCGTCCCCGAGGAGGTCGCCGAGGCCGGGAGCCTCGTCGGCCCCGTGCGCTCGCGCCGCGCGCTCCGGATCAAGACCGCGCTCCTGTTCGAGCCGCGCGTCGTCGTGACCGACGTCCCGCTCCTCCCGCAGGAACGCGCTGCCGTCGCGGCGCGCGCCGAGCGTCCGACGGAGACCGCGCGCAGCGTCGTCCTCGTGCCGATCTCGGCGGTCCACGACGCCACCGTCCGCGCCGTCCTCTACGCGCGGTCGCTCCGCGCGACGACGACCGAGGCGTTCTACTTCGCGACCGACCCGGACGAGATCGAGGGCCTCGTCGAGGCGTGGCACGCGCGGCGGATGGTCACGCCGCTCGTCGTCGCGGAGGCCCCGTTCCGCGACTTCGGCCCGCCGCTGCTCGACGAGGTGCGCAAGCACACGTCGCGCGGCGACACCGTCGTGACGGTCGTGCTCCCGGAGTTCATCCCGGAGCACTGGTGGGAGAACCTCCTCCACAACCAGACCGCGTTCTACATGAAGCGACTGCTGCTCCACGAGCCGGAGGTCGTCGTCACGAGCGTGCCGTTCCACCTCGGCGAGCGCCACGCGACGCTCGCGACGACGCACTAGGCGTCCGGGCGGGCGAGCCGGCGTCGCACCCAGACGACGACGGCGACGACGGTCGCGGCCGCGATCGCCCAGGAGAACGGTCGGAGCAGCCGCTCGACCTCGTCCCAGCGCTCGCCGAGTTCGGCGCCGAGCCACGCGAGCGCGAGGCACCAGGGGAGGCAGCCGAGCACCGTATAGAAGGTGAAGCGCCGGAGATCCATCCCGGCGACGCCCGCGGGCAGGCTGATGAACGTCCGCACGACCGGCAGCAGGCGTCCGAAGAAGACGGCGCCCTGGCCGTGCCGCTCGAACCAGTCATGGGCGCGGTCGAGCTCGTGCGGCCGCAGGAGCAGGTAGCGTCCCCAGCGCTCGACGAGCGGGCGCCCGCCGCGCGCGCCCGCCCAGTACGCGAGCCACGAGCCGACGACGTTGCCCGCGGTGCCGGCCGCGACGACGAGCTCGAGCGCGAGCTGTCGGTCGGCGGCGAGGAGCGGCGCGGAGACGAGCGCGCCGCCGAAGAGCATCGTGACCTCGGACGGCACCGGGACGCACGCGGACTCGAGGAGCATGAGCAGGAAGATCGCCGCGTAGCCGTACGTCGCGATCTCGCGCGTGACGAACCCGTCGAGCACTGCGAGCACGTTCGCCTCCGCATCCGACGACGCGGGAAGGCTACACCGCCGCGCACATCGTCCCGTCGCGCGCGATGCGGGTTCCACCGTGATGGCGGGGGGTGCTGGTACCCTGCGCCCGGAGACCCTGTTCGGGTCGTGTCCCCCGCAGAACGGAGAGGTTCCGACGCATGGGCAAGACGCTCGTGGTGGTCGAGTCGCCGGCGAAGGCGAAGACGATCGAGAAGTACCTCGGTCCGGACTTCACCGTGCGCGCGTCGTTCGGTCACATCCGCGATCTGCCGACGAGCCAGCTCGCCGTCGACGTCGAGCACGACTTCGCGATGACGTACGTGATCCCGGAGGACTCCGAGCGCCATGTCGCGGAGCTCCGCCGGGCGCGCAAGGGCGCCGACGACGTCGTCCTCGCGACCGACTACGACCGCGAGGGCGAGGCGATCGCGTTCCACGTCGCGGAGGTCCTCGACCTCGACCCCGACCGCGCGAAGCGCGTCACGTTCACCGAGATCACCCGCGACGCGATCCTCGAGGCGTTCTCTCGGCCGCGCGCGCTCGACCGGCGGCTCTTCGACGCCCAGGAGGCCCGGCGCACCCTCGACCGCCTCGTCGGCTACAACCTCTCGCCGCTCCTGTGGAAGAAGGTGAAGCCCGGCCTGTCGGCCGGCCGCGTCCAGTCGGTCGCGGTGCGCCTCGTCGTCGAGCGCGAGCGCGAGATCCGGGCGTTCGTGCCGCAGGAGTACTGGAGCGTGGACGTACGGCTCACCCCCGAGGGCCGGGAGGAGCCGTTCCTCGCCCGCCTCGCGGCGGTGCCGGAGGGCAAGCTCGCGGGGTCCCCGGACAAGAAGGGCGTCGTCCTCTCGGACGCCGGCTCGGCCGAGGTCCACGCGGCCCGGCTGCGCGGCGCCGATTACCGGGTCCTCGCCGTGGAGCGCAAGGAGCGGAAGCGCTCGCCGTCGCCCCCGTTCACGACCTCGACGCTCCAGCAGGAGGCCTCCCGCAAGCTCGGGTTCGGCGCGCGCCGGACGATGCAGATCGCCCAGCGCCTCTACGAGGGCATCGATCTGCCGGGGGAGGGAACGACCGGCCTCATCACCTACATGCGTACCGACTCCGTGAACATCGCCGACAGCGCGCTCCGCGAGATCGAGCAGGTCGTGCGCTCGGAGTTCGGCGCGGAGTACGCGCTCGCCGAGCCGCGCCGCTACAAGACGCGGTCCCGGAACGCCCAGGAGGCGCACGAGGCGATCCGGCCGACGTCGGCGCTGCGGCACCCCGCGCGCGTCGCCGCGTCGCTCGACCGCGACCAGCTCCGCCTCTACGAGCTCATCTGGAAGCGCACGGTCGCCACGCAGATGGCCGACGCGCGCTTCAACCAGGTCGGTGTCGACATCGAGGCGACGGGCGACGGCGCGACGTACGGCCTGCGCGCGACCGGCCAGACGATCCTGTTCGACGGGTTCATCCGCGTCTACACCGAAGGACGCGACGACGACGCCGACGAGGACGCCGAGAACCGGCTGCCCGACCTCGCGGAGCGCGACCCGCTCCGCATGCTCGAGGTCCTCCCCGAGCAGCACTTCACGCAGCCGCCGCCGCGCTACACGGAGGCGACGCTCGTGAAGGCGCTCGAGGAGCGCGGGATCGGCCGGCCCTCGACGTACGCCTCGATCATGTCGACGATCGTCGCGCGGAACTACGTCCGGCTCGAGGACCGGCGCTTCTTCGCCGAGCACGTCGCCGAGGTCGTCACCGATCGGCTCATCGAGCACTTCCCCGAGGTTGTCGACGTCGACTTCACCGCGCGGCTCGAGGAGGAGCTCGACCAGGTCGCCGAGGGCGAGCTCGGGCGCGTCGCGGTGCTGCACGACTTCTGGGTCCCGTTCGCCGAGGACCTCGGCCGCGCCGAGGAGAAGTGGGAGCGCTACCTCGAGGAGCTCGACGAGGACTGCCCACGGTGCATCGAGGAGGCGCGCACCCCGCCGGGCCGGCTCCAGCAGCGGCTCGGGAAGTACGGCTTCTTCATCGGGTGCTCGCGCTTCGCCGAGGAGAACGGCGGCTGCAAGTACATCCGCAACCTCGACGGCGCGGAGCGGCCGGAGCCCGAGCTCCTCGACGAGAAGTGCCCCGAGTGCGGTCAGCAGCTCAAGCGGATCGTGGGTCGGTTCGGGCCCTTCGTCGGCTGCTCCGGCTACCCCGAGTGCCGCTACGTGAAGAAGGAGCCCCCGAAGGAGCTCGGGATGCACTGCCCGCAGTGCCGCGAGGGCAACATCGTCGAGAAGCGCACGCGCTTCGGGCTCTTCTACGGCTGCGACCGCTACCCCGACTGCGACTTCGGGGTGAACAACCTCCCGATCAAGGACCGCCCCTGCCCGGAGTGCGGGTCGCTCCTCGTCGACCGTCCGAAGAGCGTCCGGTGCTGGAACTGCGGCGCCGAGATGGACAAGGAGTTCAACGTCACGAAGTCGGGCGACCCGGAGGCGGAGGGGGAGGCGCGGGCGGCGCGCGCTGCCGCGCGCGC
>JBJTYK010000156.1:0-2245 GCA_046082745.1 Actinomycetota bacterium
CCCGAGGGCGAGCGCGGCGGCGAGGACGAGGAGCAGCGTGGTGCGGGGGTTCACGGGAGGATTGTCGCAGGCGCCGGCGCGCCGCTAGGCGCGCCGGCGGGGCAGGTCGAGGAACGGCGTGGGCACGACGGTCGCGCCGACCCCGCCGCGCTCGCCCTCGACGCTCCAGTCGACCTGGAGCCGGGTCCCGAGCGCCGCACAGTCGGGCGGCACCGACCCGAACCCGACGAGCCGCTTGATCGTGGGTCCCCACGTGAGGCTCGTCGCATGGCCGACCCGCCGGCCGTCCCGGGCGAGCGGCACGGCCCCGCGCTGCACGGTCGCGGGGATGCCGGGCGGAAGCCCGTGGGCCGCGTAGCGCGCCTCGACGTCCGCCCAGTCGAGGGCGAGGCCGACGAGCCGACGCGCGGGTCCGCCGCGACGCCGCTCCTCGAGGAGCGCGCGGCGTCCGACGAACGATGGCTTGTCGAGGTCGACGAACCGGTCGAGGCCGACCTCGAAGGGCGAGTAGCGCTGTTCCTCGGAGATCGCGTGGCGCGCGCCGGTGTACTCGACCTCCGCGAGGATGAGGCCCGCCTCCACCCGCGAGACGTCGAGGGCGTGGATGCCCGCGGGGCGTACCCCGTGCGCCGCCCCGGCCTCCCAGACGGCGTCCCAGAGCGCGACGGCGTCGCCCGCGGCGACCCAGACCTCGTAGCCGAGGTCGCCGGTGTAGCCGGTGCGCGAGACGTGGGCCGCGATGCCGCGGATCGCGAGCGGCCGCGTGCGGAACGGCGCGAGGCCCGAGAGGTCCTCGCCGGAGGCGGCCTCGAGGACGGCGCGGGAGCGCGGACCCTGCACCGCGAGCGCGGCGACCTCATCGGTGAGGTCGTCGACCGCGACGTCGAGGCCGGCGGCGTTCAGGTCGAGCCACCGCGACGTAGCGTCGGCGGCGGTCCAGAAGAACTCGCGCTCGCCGCGGCGGGCGACGGTGCCGTCGTCGATGAGCTTGCCCTCCTCGTCGCACCACGGCGTGTAGGCGACCTGGCCGACGGCCAGTCGCGAGGCGTCGCGGGTGATGACCCGGTCGACGAGGGCGACCGCGTCGGGTCCGGAGACCCGGTACTTCCACAGGGGGGAGACGTCGATGAGTGCGGCCTGCTCGCGGATCGCGTTGTACTCGATGTCGTGGAACTCCGCGTAGACCTGCGCCGCGAAGTAGCCGGACCACTCGCCCCACGCCATGGCGCGGTTCAGGGGCGCGGTCCTCGGATGGAAGGCGGTGCCGACGCTCACGGGCCGTAGCCTACGCGGCGGCCGCGCCCGCGCCAGCGCCCCCATGACCCGCGGTCGGGCCGCGACGCGCGGGCGCGGCGCGGGCGCGGCGCGCGCGTCTAGCATGGGGCCGCGCCCGCCCGGGCGGCGGAGGGGGGAGGCTCGGTGGGCAAGCGCTACGACGCGGTCGTGATCGGCGGCGGCCACAACGGCCTCACCGCCGCCGCGTACCTCGCGCGCGCCGGGCGCTCCGTCCTCGTCCTCGAGCGCCGCCACGTCCTCGGCGGCGCCGCCGTGACCGAGGAGATCTTCCCCGGCTTCCGCTTCAGCGAGTTCTCCTACGTCGTCTCGCTCCTGCGCCCGGAGATCATCCGGGAGCTCGAGCTCCCGAAGCACGGGCTCGAGATCCTCCCGCTCGACGGGACGATCACCCCGCTCGACCAGGACTTCCTCTGGCGTCGCAACGACCACGGCGAGACGATCCGCGAGCTCCGCCGGTGGTCGCGCTCCGACGCGGAGGCCTACGAGGAGTACGGCCAGCTCATGGCCGAGATGGCCCGGTTCATCAAGCCGATCCTCTCGACGGTGCCGCCCGACGTCGGCCGCATCAACCCGTGGGAGTGGACCGACGTCCTCGGCCTCGCGCGGACGTTCCGCGACCTCCCGCAGCGGCTCCAGGCGACGTTCGTGCAGCTCATGACGATGAGCGCGACGGAGTTCCTCGAGCAGTGGTTCGAGACCGACCCGCTCATCGCGACGATGTCGGCGTCGGGGATCATCGGGACCTTCCAGGGCGTGCGCTCGCCCGGCACCGCGTACGTCCTGCTCCACCACTACATGGGCGAGATCGACGGCGCCTTCCGCGCGTGGGGCATCCCGCGCGGGGGGACCGGCGCGATCTCCGATTCGATCGGGCGCTCGGCCTTCGCGGCCTGCGTCGAGATCCGGATGGAGGCATCCTTCGCCCGCATCGCGGTCCGCTACGTCCGCG
>JBJTYK010000157.1:0-6609 GCA_046082745.1 Actinomycetota bacterium
GCAGGTGCAGACGACGTCGGCCGACGCGACGTCGTCGGGGGTGCCCGCGCGGGCGGCGAGGCCGGTCGCGGCGAGCGCCACGACGAGCGACTCTCCACGCGCCCTCCCCCGGGTCACGACGACGACCTCTTCGATCGGCCGCACGGCCCGGACCGCCTCGACATGGGGTCCGGCGAGGGCGCCGGCGCCGAAGACGACGAGCCGCCGCGCGTCGGGCCGGGCGAGGTGCCGCGTCGCGAGCCCCGACATCGCCGCGGTCCGCAGGGCAGTGAGCGCCGTCCCGTCGATCACGGCCCGCGGGGCCTGCGTCGCGCCGTCGAAGAGGACGTAGGTGGCGTGGAGGTACGGGAGGCCACGCTCGGGATTGTCCGGGGTGAGCGTCACGAGCTTCGTGCCGAGCGCCCGCCCCGTGTACGCGGGCATGACGATGAGCGTGCCGCGCTCGGTCTCCGACACCGACCGCAGCGGCGCCGTCGCGAACGCCTCCCGCAGCCCCGCGTCGAGCGCGTCGATCGCGGCGAGCATCGGGAGCGCGCGGGCGAGTTCCGGCGCGTCGAGGACGCGGAGCACGCCCCTAGAGCTCCCCGAGGTACGCCTCCCGCATGAGCGGGTTCGCGAGGAGGTTCGCCGCGGTGTCGGCGAGCACGACCTCCCCCGTCTGGATCACGTACCCGCGGTCGGCGATCTCGAGGGCCTTGTTCGCGTTCTGTTCGACGACGAACACCGTCCGGCCGAGCGCGCGGATCTGCTGGATGATCTCGAACACCTGCTCGACGAGCACGGGGGCGAGTCCCATCGACGGCTCGTCCATCAGCAGCACCTTCGGGTCGGCCATGAGGGCCCGGCACATCGCGACCATCTGCTGCTCGCCGCCGGAGAGCGTGCCCGCCTTCTGCCGGAGGCGCTCCCGGACCCGGGGGAAGATCTCGAGGACCCGCTCACGGTCCTCGGCCACCTTCGCGCGGTCGCGGCGCTGGAACGCCCCGAGGTCGAGGTTCTCGCTCACGGTCATGTTGCCGAACAGGCGCCGGTTCTCGGGGACCATCGAGATCCCGCGGGCGACGACCTCCGCGGTCGTGAGGCCGCTCACGACCTCCCCGTCGAGGACGACCTCCCCCTCGGACGGGCGGACGTAGCCGAGGATCGTCTTCAGCGTCGTCGTCTTGCCGCTCGCGTTGCCGCCGAGCAGGCACACCATCTCGCCCGGGTAGATCTCGACCTGGACGTTGCGCAGCACGGAGACGAGCCCGTAGTGGGTGCTCACGTTCCGCAGTTCGAGGACCGGCCGCCGCTCGCTCATCCGACGGCCTTCGTCCCGAGGTAGGCCTCGATCACCTGCGGGTCGTGCGCGACCTCGTCGTAGGTGCCCTCGACGAGCTTCTTCCCGTAGTCGAGGGCGACCACCCGGTCCGACACGCCCTTCACGACGCGCATGTCGTGCTCGATCACGAGGACGGTGAGCCCGAGCTCGTCGCGCATCCGCACGATGTTGTCGCGGAGCTCGAGCGTCTCCGCCGGGTTCATCCCGGCCGTCGGTTCGTCGAGGAGGATGAGCGAGGGCTCCGTCGCGATCGCCCGCGCCATCTCGAGGCGGCGTCGGTTCGCGTACGACAGGCTGAACGCCGGCTGGTCGCGGCGGTAGCCGGAGAGCCGGGTACCGAAGAAGTCGAGCGCCGCGGCGGCCCGCTCCCGGATCCGGGCCTCCTCGCGACGCGCGGAGGGCGTGCGGAGCACCGCCCCGACGAGTCCGGCGCGGCTGCGGCAGTGCTGGCCGACCATCGCGTTCTCGAGCACGGTCATGTTCGGGAACAGGTGGACGTTCTGGAACGTCCGCGCGATCCCGATGCGGGTGATCTGGTTCGGGGCGAGCCCGACGACGCTGCGGCCGCGGTAGCGGATCTCCCCGCCGTCGGGCGGGTACATCCCGGTGATCACGTTGAACATCGTGCTCTTGCCGGCGCCGTTGGGTCCGATGACCGACACGATCTCGCCCGCATCGACGTGGAGGTCGAGGCCGGCGAGCGCGACGACGCCCCCGAACTCCTTGTGGACCCCGGAGAGCTCGAGGACGCGCTCGCTCACGCGAGATCCTCCCGCTCGCCGCCGAGGGAACCCCCGGCGACGATCTCGTCGAGGTTCTCCCCCGCCCGGTCCGCTGCGCGCTGCGCGAGCCCGCGGGCCCAGGCGTCCTGCGACCGCTCCTCCTCGCGGAGCTCGCGGGTGCGGCGGACGTTCGGGACGAGGCCCTGGGGACGCAGGATCGTGATCGCGATGAGCGAGCCGCCGTAGATGAGGAGCCGGTACTCCTCGAACTCCCGCAGGAGCCCGGGCAGACCGATGAGGACCAGCGCGCCGACGACGACGCCGGGGAGGCTCCCGAGGCCCCCGAGGATCACCACCGCGAGGGCGGTGATCGAGACGAGCACCCCGAACGAGGCCGGGGTGAGCGAGCCGAGGTTCACCGCGAACAGCGCGCCGCCGAGCGAGCCGATCGCGCCGCCGGTCGCGAAGGCGAGGAGCTTGAAGCGCGTCGTGCTGATGCCCATCGCGTCGGCGACCTGCTCGTCCTCGCGCATCGCGTTCCAGGCGCGACCGATCCGCGACGACGCGAGGCGGCGCGACACGAACCAGGCGAAGAGCACGAAGATGAGCGCGAGGTAGTAGAAGTGCTGGGGGACGTCCTGCGGATTCAGCCCGAGGAACCCCGCCTTCGTCACGTCGTGCATCCCCTGCGGTCCCCCGACGAGCGGCTGCGCCCACTTCGAGGTCGCGAGGATGCTCACGATCTCCCCGAGGCCCAGGGTGACGATCGCGAGGTAGTCGCCGCGCAGGCGCAGCACCGGCGCCCCGATGAGGAGCCCGAGCCCCGCGGCGCAGACCGCGACGATCACCGCCGCGAGCCAGAAGTTCAGGTCGAACGAGATCGCCGGCGGCGGAGACGCACCGGTCGTCGTGTTGAGGAGCGCGCCCGTGAGGATCGCCGTGAGGTACGCGCCGAAGGCGAAGAACGCGACGTAGCCGAGGTCGAGCAGGCCCGCGAACCCGACGACGATGTTCAGGCCGAGCCCGAGGAGCACGAAGATCATCACCTGGCCGAGGGTCTCGGAGATGACCGAGCCGAGGACGAGCGGCGCGACGAGCGCGAGCACGAGGAGCCCGGCGAACATGCCGATCCGGACCGGATCGCGCGAGCGGTCCGCGCGCGCCGCGAATCGCTCCCGGATCGCCGCGCCCCGGCGGCGCCAGGCGAGGTTGCCGCCGACGGTCGCGAGGAACACGACCGCGCCGCCCACCCACGTGAGCCCGTCGGACGGCAGGTAGAGCCATCCGGTCGCGAGGCCGAGTTCCGCCATCGCGATCGGGATGATGCGCTGGAGCATGCCGAACAGGAACACGACCGACGCGCCGAGGACGTACGGTGCCCGCCGTTCCGGGTCCGAGGCCTTCGTGAAGGCGCCGAAGCCGCCCGCGAGGCCGGACAGCGCGACGGTCGCGAGCGATCCGACGCCGACCCCGAGGCCGAAGGTCGCGACGTCGACGAGCCCGCTCGTGGAGGCGATGAAGAACTCGCGGAAGCGCTCGACGCCGAACGCCGCGATCGCGGCGATCGCCGCCGAGAAGACCGCCCCCGCGGCGACGCCCGCGATCGCGCCGGAGGCCACGGCGGACCATCCCGCCGGCCGGATCAACTCCCCCGCCTCGACGCGCGGACGCGCGACGAGGTAGCCGGCGGCCAGCGCCCCGGCCACGACGAGGAGGCGCCCGAGCGTGACGGACCCACCGACGAGGTCGAGCTCCGCGAACCGCTCGACGAGTCCCACGAGCGCGAGGTAGACGGTGGCGAGGCCGGCGACCGCCCCGGTCCGCAGCAGGCGCGGCGTCGGCACCATCAGAGCTTCTCCGCCGCGGCCGACCCGAGGAGTCCGCAGGGTCGGAAGATGAGGACGAGGACGAGGACGAGGAACGTGAACGCGTCCTTCAGCTGGAACGGCGAGGGGATGCCGAACCCGGTCAGCACGAGCGCCGGCCCGACGGCCTGGAGGAGCCCGAGCACGACGCCCCCGAGCGCCGCACCCGCGATGCTGCCGATCCCGCCGAGCACCGCGGCGGTGAACGCGGCGATGCCGGGTCGGAAGCCCATGACGAAGTTCACCTGTCCGAAGGTCATCGAGTAGAGGACCCCCGCGATGCCCGCGAGGATGCCGCCGAGGGCGAAGGTCGCCGTGACGATGCGGTCCACGCGGATCCCCATGAGGCTCGCGATCTCGTTGTCCTCGGCGACGGCGCGCATCGCCTTGCCGGTGGTGGTGCGCGAGACGAAGACGGACAGCGACGCGACGCCGATCGCCGCGACGAGGAACACCACCCACTGCACGCGGGTGATCTCGATGCCGAGCAACGACCAGTTCCCCTCGAGGGGGGCCGGGACGGGGAACCCCTTTGGCGACGAGCCGAAGAACCCCCGCGCCGAGTTCTGGAGGAAGAGCGAGGCTCCGATCGCCGTGATGAGCGGCACGAGGCGGGGGGCGTTGCGCAGCGGCCGGTAGGCGATCCGCTCGAGGAGGACCGCGATCGTCATCGACACGAGCATCGCCGCGAGCAGGACGATCGCGAGCGCCGGGAAGGGGTGGCGATCGAGGAACCCGCTCCGCGCGTAGGCGTCGGCGAAGAAGTACGCGCCGAACGAGCCCACCATGAAGATCTCGCCGTGGGCGAAGTTGATCATCCGAAGGATGCCGTAGACGAGGCTGTAGCCGAGCGCGATGAGGGCGTAGATCGCGCCCTGGGCGACGCCGAGGATCACGAACTGGCGCCACGCCTCGCCCGAGTAGGCCTGCCCCTCCGGCAGCGTGAGGGTGCGGTACGACCCCACGACGACGACGGCCGAGATGACCGCCGAGAGGGCGATGAGGGTCACGGTCCGCCAGGGGATCGAGCGCACCCCGCCGACCTGCTCGCCGGGTCCGTCCGCCGCCGTGGCCATGGTCGAGGGAGCCTAGCCCATCGACCTTCCCGTGGGAATGGGGGAACGGACGCGGAAGGGGCGGGGGGGGGGGGGTTTCCCTCTTCCCCCCCCCCTCCCGCCCCTCCGTGCGCTGCGTGGTGCTTAGGCGACCTGGTCGAGACTCTTCGTCTCGCTGAAGATCGCCGCGGCGTCGTCCGACCCGCCCTCGACGGGCCAGCCCGGCGCCTCGAAGATGCCGATCGTCACATCCGTGGCGCAGTCACCGAGCGGGGTGCACGTGATGGTGCCCGTGACGCCCTGGTACCCCGAGGTCGCCGCGAGGGCGTCCCGGAGCGCGGTGCGCGGGATGCTGAGCGACCCGTCCTCGTTCTGGATCGCCACGGCCTCGATCGCGTCGAACAGGATGTTCGCGGCGTCGAAGGCGTGCGCGTGGAAGACCGCGGTCGGGTCGGTCCCGAACGACGACTGGTACGCCGGGAGGAACTCGTTGGCGTAGAAGTCGCCGGTCGCGAACCCGGAGAGGTCCGGGGACGAGGCGTAGACCCCATCCGCGGCGTCGCCGGCGGTCTCGAGGAACGCGGTCTCGAGGCAGCCGTCCGCTCCGATGAGCGCGACGTCGGGCATGATGTCGCCGATCTGCTGCGCGATGAGCGCGCAGGCAGGGTTGAAGTTCGGGATGAACAGCACCTCGGGGTTGCCCTCGGCGATGCTCGTGAGGAGCGGGCCGAAGTCCGTGTCGGCGCTGTTGATCGCCTCGACCGCCGTGATCGTGCCGCCGCCGGCCTCGAAGTTCGTCCGGAACGCGGCCGCGAGCCCGTCGGCGTACGGCGACTCATCGTTGATCGTCGCCGCCGTCGTCGCCCCGAGGTCCATCAGCGCGAAGTCCGCGACGATGGCGCCCTGGATGCGGTCGTTGTGGGCCGTGCGGAAGTAGAACGGCTGGTGCCGCTCCTCCGACGTGAGGCCCGGGTTCGTGTTCGACGACGAGATCAGGACGATGCCCTTGTCGCCGAGGATCGTGTCGGCGACGCCGAGCGCCGCGCTGGAGCACGACGTCCCCACGACCGCGACGATCTTGTCGTTGGCCGCGAGCGCGGTCGCGCCGGCCTGTCCGCCTTCCGCGGAGCAGCCGTCGTCCTCGTTCACGAGCTCGATCGCGTGGCCGAGGAGCTGGCCGTCGGTGCCGTCGAACGCGCCGTCTAGGTAATCGACGGCGAGCCGGACGCCGTTCTGGCTGTCGGTGCCGAGGAACGCGGCACCGCCCGAGATCGCGAGCAGCGTCCCGAGCTGGATCGACTCGCCCGCGCCGACCTCGACGCAGCCGAACGGATCCGTCGCGCAGACATCCTCGCCCCCGCCTCCGCCGCCGCCGCCCTCGGTCCCCTCGTCGCTCGCGCACGCGGCGCCGACGAGGGAGAGCACGGCGAGCAGGGAGATGAGCGCGAGCCATGAGCGCTTCGTCATCTTGCCCCCCTCCATCCTCAACCCGGGAGGCGCCGTGCCCCCCGGCTCGGGGCGGTCGCCCGCCCCGGGTTCCGCCGCAGGGTCGCTGGCGGATGCGTGAGGCTAGCGCGGGCGCGGTGGCCCGTCTACCCCCTCGCCCCCTTCCTACGCGCGGGTCGCGGCCTCGGATTGCGGGGCGG
>JBJTYK010000158.1:0-7595 GCA_046082745.1 Actinomycetota bacterium
AGCGGATCGACTGGCGGCTCGTCGAGGCCGCCCGCGACCTCTACGCGTCGCGATGGGAGGCGTTCCGGCAGGTCGTGTTCCCGCTCTCGATCCCCGGGGTCTTCGCCGCCGTCCTCCTCACGTTCGTGCCCGCGACGGGCGACTACGTGAACGCGGCCGTCCTCGGCGGGCCGGGCACGACGATGATCGGCAACATCATCCAGCAGAAGTTCCTCGAGGAACTGAACTACCCGCAGGCCGCGGCGCTCTCGGTCGTGCTCATGCTCGCGATGCTCGTCCTCGCGAGCGTCTACGCGCGGGTGCTCGGCACCGAGGACGCCGCCGTGACGGTCGGGGTGACCGGATGAGCGCCGTCGCCGAGCGCGTGCGCGCCGCGGACCTCCCGCCGCGCAACGCCTCGACGGGGCGCTGGACCCGGTTCATCCTGCCGGTCTACACCGCGCTCATGATCGCGTACCTCGCGAGCCCGGTGCTCGTGATGGTGCTCTACGGCTTCAACGACATCCCCGGCGAGCGCAACACCCCGAAGTTCTGGGGCTTCACGCTCGACGCGTGGCGCGACCCGCTCGGCTCGGCGGGCCTTCCCGAAGCGATCAAGACGTCGCTCCTCGTCGCCCCGATCGCGGCGACCCTCGCGACGGCGGCCGGGACGCTCCTCGGCCTCGCGCTCGGCCGCTACCGCTTCCGCGGCAAGGCCGCGACGAACTTCCTCATCTTCCTCGCGGTGTCGGTGCCCGAGATCGTCCTCGGTTCGTCGCTGCTCGCGATGTTCGTCCTGTCGCAGGCGATCCCGATCGGCCTGCCGACGATCCTCCTGTCGCACGTGGGTTTCTGCATCCCGTTCGTCGCGGTGACCGTGCGCGCGCGGGTGTCCGGCCTCGACCGGTCGCTCGAGGACGCCGCCCAGGACCTCTTCGCGAGCCCGGTTCAGGCGTTCTTCCGCGTGACGCTCCCGATCATCGCGCCGGCGATCCTCGCCGGGTTCCTCCTCGCGTTCGTGCTGTCGCTCGACGACTTCGTCATCACGAACTTCGTCTCGGGCTCGACGGAGACGTTCCCGATCTGGGTGTACGGCGCGACGCGGATCGGGCTTCCCCCGCAGGTGAACGTCGTCGGGACGATCCTCTTCGGCGCGGGCGCGCTCACCGCGGTCGCGAACGTCCTCGTCCAGCGGCGACGCGACCGCTCCGGCGCATGAGCCGCCGCGCGGACGACGCCGTATGCCCGCTGACCTGCGGAAACGCATCGCCCGGGCTTTGACGGCCCACGAGCGCCCCGCCTATACTCCGCGCGAACCCATGACGTCCTCCGATGGTGGCTGGAAGGGCATGGGGACCGCGTGGAACATCACCGGGACGCTCGTCGCGGGGATGCTGACGTGGGGGGGAGTCGGGTTCCTGCTCGATCGTTGGCTGGACCTCCGGTGGCTGTTCCTGCCGGTCGGCCTGCTCGTCGGGATGGGGGCCTCCGTGTACGTGGTGTATCTGCGGCATGGTCGAGACGACGCGTCCTGAGATCCAGCTCGTTCGCCGGGCCCTGGCGCCGGGCCTCGTCGCCATCCTCGTCGCGGGCGCGGTCGGCCTCGCCGTCGCCGGTCCCGACGCCGCGTGGTCCGCGGCCCTCGGTGTCGCCGTCGGCCTCGCGAACTTCTCGCTGAACGGGCTCTCGCTCGCCTGGGCCTCGACGATCTCGGTGACCGCGGTCCACGCGGTCGCGCTCGGCGGGGTCGTCGTGCGGCTCGGCGCGGTCGTCGGACTCCTGTTCGCGCTCTCGGGCACCGCATGGTTCTCGCCGTCGGCGTTCGCGCTCACCGTCGTGCCCGGGACGCTCCTCCTGCTCGCCTACGAGGCGCGGCTCGTCGCGCGCGGTGGCCTCGGCGGCACGCTCGAGGTGCCCGCCGACCCGATCGCCGCGCGCGCCGCAGCGGCACGCCGCGCCGAGGAGGTGGCCGTCTAGGTGGGTCTCCTCCGCGGCATCCTCGCGTTCGAGGGACCGCCCGCCGGGTTCAAGCCGCCCGGCACCGAGATCTTCGTCACGCCGTGCGTGTTCGGCGAGGGCGCGAACTGCTTCAACCGCGCGTCGCTGCTCATGGTCGTCGCGGGGCTCGTCGTCATCGTCCTGTTCGTCGTGGCCTTCCGGCGGCCGCAGATCGTCCCGCGCGGCCTCCAGAACCTCCTCGAGATCCTCGTCGAGTTCGTCCGCAACGAGATCGTGCTCCAGGTGATGGGTCCGGCGGGTCTGCCGTGGGTGCCGCTGTTCACGACGTTCTTCATCTACATCTTCGTGAACAACATCTTCGGGATCCTGCCCGGCGTCAACTTCCCGACGACCTCGCGGATGGCGATCCCGGCGTTCCTCGCCTTCGTCGTCTACCTGCTCTTCAACGTCGCGGGGGTGCGGGCGAACGGGCTCCGGTACTTCAAGGACGCCGTCGTGCTGCCGGGCGTGCCGAAGGCGCTCCACATCCTCCTCGTGCCGATCGAGTTCGTGTCGACGTTCCTCGTCCGGCCGCTCACGCTCTCCGTGCGTCTCGCGGCGAACATGATCGCGGGCCACCTCATCCTCACGCTGTTCTTCGTCGGCTCCGCGTACCTCGCGCTCCAATGGAAGACCGTCCCGTTCGCCATCCCGGCGTTCGGGCTCTCGATCGGCCTCGTGGGCTTCGAGCTCCTCGTCGCGGTCCTGCAGGCCTACATCTTCACGATCCTCGCGGCCGTCTACATCGGCGGGGCGATCCACCAGGAACACTAGGAGGAGGGAAGACACATGCCACTGCTCGCAGGGGTCCTCGCCGAGGTCACCGGCAACGTGAGCGCCATCGGCAAGGGACTCGTCTTCGGGCTCGGGGCGATCGGCCCCGGGATCGGGATCGGGTTCCTCGTCGGGAAGTCCGTCGAGGCCATGGCCCGGCAGCCGGAGGCCGCCGGGATGGTGCGAACCACCATGTTCCTCGGCATCGCCTTCACCGAGGCGCTCGCGCTCTTCGGCTTCGTGCTCGCGTTCATCATCTCGTAGGGGGAGGGAACGGTGATCGAGCTCCTCACGATCCTCGCCGCGGAGTCCGCGGAGGCGCCGCCGAACCCGATCCTGCCCGAGCCCGTCGAACTCATCGTCGGCGCGCTCGTGTTCCTCATCGTGTTCGTCGTGATCGCGAAGTTCGCGTTCCCGTCCCTGAACAAGGCGCTCGCGGCGCGCACCGACAAGATCCAGGGCGAACTCGAGCGGGCCGAACAGGTCCGCGCGGAGGCCCAGGCCGAACTCGAGGCGTACCGCAGGCAGGTCGCGGGTGCGCGGCAGGAGGCGGACCGCATCGTCGACGAGGCGCGGAAGGCGGCCGAGCAGCTCCGGCGGGACGTCCAGGCCCGCGCGGAGCGCGAGGCGGCCGACACCGTCGCCCGCGCGCAGGACGAGATCCGGGCCGAGCGCGACCGCGCGTTCCAGGAGCTCCGCGGGCAGGTCGGCGAAATCGCCGTCGAGCTCGCGGGGCGCGTCGTCGGGGCGAGCCTCGACGCGAAGCAGCACGGGCGGCTCATCGACGAGTTCATCGACGAGGTCGCGAAGAGCGGGGGCTCGGGCCGGTGACGGACCGCGACGCCCTCGTCCGCGGCTACGCGGAGGCGCTCTTCGCCGCCGCGCGCGCGGAGGGGGAGGCCGACGCCCTCGAGGCGGAGCTCTTCGCCTTCGGGAAGGCGCTCGGTCGCGAGACGCAGGTGCGCGACGCCCTCCTCGACCCGGCCCTGCCGGGCGAGAACAAGCGGGCGCTCGTGCGGGACCTGCTCGGCGAACGCGGGTCGCCGCGTGCCGCGTCGATGGTCGGCTTCGTGGTCGACCAGGGGCGCGCGCGCGAACTGCCGGCGATCCTCGAGGCGTTCGCAGAGGTCGCCGCGGCGAGCCGCTCCGAGGTCCTCGCCGAGGTGCGCAGCGCGGTCCCGCTCGACGGGGCACAGCGCGAGCGGCTCGCCGCGGCGCTCGGTCGCTCGACGGGCCGCGCGGTGGACCTGCAGGTGGTCGTGGACCCCACCGTCATCGGTGGGGTCGTCGCGAAGGTCGGCGACGAGGTGTTCGACAGCAGCATCCGGGGGCGCCTCGCGGACGTGCGCGACCGGATGTCGGGACGCTAGGAGGGCGTGGAGATGGCCGTGACGGAGGGGTTCGACCCGAAGGCGATCGCCGAGGCGATCCGCAGGAACGTCGCCGGCTTCACGCCGACGGTCGAGCGCGGGGAGGTCGGGCGGGTCATCGAGACCGGCGACGGCATCGCCCGCGTCCAGGGACTGCCGCGCGCGATGGCGAACGAGCTCCTCGAGTTCCCCGGCGGCGTCCTCGGCGTCGCGTTCAACCTCGACGAGGACGAGATCGGCTGCATCGTGCTCGGCGACGCCTCCCGCATCGAGGAGGGCGACCTCGTGAAGCAGACGGGGAAGATCCTCTCGATCCCGGTCGGCGACGCGTTCCTCGGCCGGGTCGTCGACGCCCTCGGGCGCCCGCTCGACGGCCGCGGCGCGATCGCCGCGAGCGCGACGCGCCCCCTCGAGGTCCAGGCGCCGAACGTCGTGTCGCGCCAGCCGGTGAAGGAGCCGCTCTACACCGGCATCACCGCGATCGACGCGATGACGGCGATCGGGCGCGGGCAGCGTCAGCTGATCATCGGCGACCGCCAGACGGGCAAGACCGCGGTCGCGATCGACGCGATCATCGCGCAGAAGCCGTACTGGGGGACCCCGCAGGCCGTGAAGTGCATCTACGTCGCCGTCGGCCAGAAGGCCTCGACGGTGGCGGAGGTCGTCGACACGCTCCGCGAGAACGGCGCGCTCGACTACACGGTCGTCGTGAACGCCCCGGCCTCCGACCCCGCGCCGTTTCAGTACATCGCCCCGTACGCCGGCGCCGCGCTCGGCGCCCACTGGATGTACGAGGGCGACGCCGTCCTCATCGTCTACTACGACCTCTCGAAGCAGGACGTCGCGTACCGCGAGATCTCGCTCCTCCTGCGCCGCCCGCCGGGCCGCGAGGCCTACCCGGGCGACGTCTTCTACCTCCACTCGCGGCTCCTCGAGCGCGCGGCGAAGCTCTCCGCGGAGCTCGGCGGCGGGTCGATGACGGCGCTCCCGATCATCGAGACGAAGGGCGGCGACATCTCCGCCTACATCCCGACGAACGTCATCTCGATCACCGACGGCCAGATCTTCCTCGAGTCGGAGCTGTTCTTCTCGGGCGTCCGGCCGGCCATCAACGTCGGCGTGTCGGTCTCCCGGGTCGGCGGCGCGGCGCAGATCAAGGCGATGAAGAAGGTCGCCGGGCGCCTGCGCCTCGACCTCGCGCAGTACCGGGCGCTCGAGGCGTTCGCGCAGTTCGGCTCCGAGCTCGACAAGGCGTCGCAGCAGCAGCTCTCGCGCGGCGCGCGCGTCGTCGAGATCCTGAAGCAGCCGCAGTACGACCCGCAGCCGGTCGAGCGGCAGGTGGTCACGATCTACGCGGTGACGAACGGAGCGCTCGACGCGTTCCCGGTCGAGGACGCGAAGCGCTTCGTGGCGGACCTCCTCGCCTACCTCGATGGCCGCGCCCCGGAGGTCCTGCGGGCGATCCGCGAGTCCGGCGACCTCGCCGACGACACCGAGGCCGGTCTCAAGGCGGCGATCGAGGCGGTCACCGCGACGTTCGTCCCCACGACCCGGGGCGGCGCCGAGGGCGTCGCCGGCGCGACCGCGCCCGACGCCGTGCAGCCCGACCGCGGGTGGGACCGGATGTCGTCGGTCGACGAGGACGACGCCGAGGGTTCCGGGGCGTAGATGGGGGCGAAGCTCCGCGTCGCGCGTCGCCGGATCCGCTCGGTCCAGTCGACGAAGAAGATCACCCGCGCGATGGAGCTCATCGCGAGCTCACGGATCGTGAAGGCCCAGCAGCGCGTCGAGTCCGCCCGGCCCTACGCCGAGCAGCTCACCGCGGCGATGGAGGACGTCGCCCGCTACGCCGGCGGCGCGCTCAACCACCCGCTCCTCGCGGAGCGTACGCCCGCGCGCGCCGCCGGCGTCCTCGTCCTCACCTCGGACCGCGGGCTCGCGGGCGCGTTCAACGCGAACGTCCTGAAGGAGGCCGAGGCCGTCATCCGCGGCATCCGCGCCCGCGGCGTCGAGCCGGTCATCTACGCCTCCGGGAAGAAGGGCATCGGCTACTTCCGCTTCCGCGGCGTCCCGATCGAACGGCAGTGGCAGGGCCACACCGAGGTTCCGGCCTACGCGAACGCGGAGGAGATCGGCGGCGCGGTCATCGCCGACTACGCGGCCGGACGGATCGACGAGCTGCACTGCGCCTACACCGACTTCCGCTCCGCGTTCACGCTCCGCGCGACCGCGAAGCGCTTCCTGCCGATCGCCCCGGAGGAGGTCGCGGGGGAGGGCGGACCGAGGGCGCTCCACCCCGAGTACCTCTTCGAGCCGGCGCCGACGGAGATCCTCGACTTCCTCCTGCCCCAGTACCTCGTCACGAAGATCTACGCGGCGCTGCTCGAGAGCGCCGCGTCGGAGAACGCCTCACGTCGCCGCGCGATGAAGGCCGCGACGGACAACGCCGAGGAGCTCATGAAGATCCTCACCCGCCAGGCGAACCGCGCCCGGCAGGACGAGATCACGACGGAGATCATGGAGATCGTCGGCGGCGCGGAAGCGCTCGCCGTCGAATCGGAGGGATGACGATGGCTGAGCAGAACGGGCATGCGGACGGTCGGGTCGTGCGGGTGATCGGGCCGGTGGTGGACGTCGAGTTCCCGCCCTCCGAGCTCCCGGAGATCAACACCGCGCTGAAGGTCGACATCGACCTCGGCGGGTCGCGCCAGACGATCACCTGCGAGGTCGCGGCCCACATCGGTGGCGGGCTCGTGCGCGCCGTCGCCCTGAAGCCGACTGACGGGCTCGTGCGCGGCACCCCGGTCGCGAACACCGGCGCCCCGATCCAGGTCCCGGTCGGCGAGGGCGTCCTCGGCCACGTCTACAACGTGCTCGGCGAGCCGCTCGACGCGCCGATGGACTCGATCCACCCCGACACGTACTGGCCGATCCACCGCGACCCGCCGCCCTTCGCGGACCTCGAGCCGAAGAAGTCCATGCTCGAGACCGGCATCAAGGTCATCGACCTCCTCGAGCCCTACGTCCAGGGCGGGAAGATCGGGATGTTCGGCGGTGCCGGGGTCGGCAAGACCGTCGTCATCCAGGAGATGATCCGCCGCCAGGCCGAGCAGCACGGCGGCGTGTCGGTGTTCGCCGGCGTCGGCGAGCGCACCCGCGAGGGCAACGACCTCTTCCTCGAGATGTCGGAGTCCGGCGTGCTCGAGAAGACCGCGCTCGTCTTCGGCCAGATGGATGAGCCGCCCGGCGTGCGCCTGCGCGTCGCGCTCTCCGCGCTCACGATGGCGGAGTACTTCCGCGACGAGAAGCACCTCGACGTGCTCCTGTTCGTGGACAACATCTTCCGGTTCACCCAGGCGGGTTCCGAGGTATCGACGCTCCTCGGCCGGATGCCCTCGGCGGTCGGCTACCAGCCGAACCTCGCGGGTGAGATGGGGGACCTCCAGGAGCGGATCACCTCGGCCGGCGGCCGCG
>JBJTYK010000159.1:0-9638 GCA_046082745.1 Actinomycetota bacterium
TTTGGGGAGGAGGGGGGGGGTGGTTAGACTCCCCCCCTCGAGACGGAAACGGCCTTGTGGGGCGGTGCTTCTGGTTGTGCCGGTAGCGTCCGCCACATGGAACTGGTCTCCCGCCACGACGGGCTCTCGGTGGCCGATCTGCGCCGCTGGCTCGCCGGCTTCCCGCGCGCCGAGGACTACCGGGTCGTCGTGAAGCCCCTGCGCTACCGCGGCAACCCGAGTCTCTCCGCGCTCACCGAGCTCGAGTCGCGGCGGATGACCCTCCAGGTCCCGGAGCCCTTCTTCCCGTTCGGCGAGGTGATCGCGGTCGGCGCCGTGCGGCTCCCGGGGACGCGCCTGCGCTTCGTGACGCTCACCGAGGGCATCACGTTCACGACCCCGCGCGAGGTCGTGCGGTTCCTCTATCTCCACGAGTTCATGCACGCGTTCCTCTACGACCGCACCGGTCGCGGGGCCTCCGCGGAGACCACCTGCGACCGCTTCGCGATCCGGAACTTCCGTCGACGGGTCGTGACCCTCGACGACGCCGAGGCCGCCATGAGCCATTCCCTGCCCCGCCTCACGGAGCCCCGGGCGGCGCGCCGCAGGCACCCGAAGGGGCGCTAGCCGGGGCGGTCCTGTCCCCGGTTTCCGATACGCTCGGTGCGTGCAGACGTCGATGAAGAACGCCGGCGAACACCGGGTCCGGCTCACGGTCGAGGTCCCGCCCGACGAGTTCGGCAAGGACCTCGACGCCGCCTACCGGCGCCTCGCCGAGCGCGTCCGGGTCCCGGGCTTCCGCAAGGGCAAGGCCCCGCGCCAGATCATCGACGCCCAGATCGGCCGCGACGCCGTCGTCGGCGAGTTCGTCGAGACCGCCGTGCCGACCTACTACCGCGCGGCGCTCCGCGAACACGACCTCGCGCCGATCGCCGACCCCGAGTTCTCGATCCAGGACGTCGACCTCGAGCGGCCGCTGAAGTTCACGGCCGAGGTCGTCGTCCGGCCGCGCCTGCAGCTCAAGGAGAAGGAGTACACGGGCCTCAAGGTGTCGCGGCCGTCGACCGAGGTGAGCGACGAGGAGGTCGGGCGGGCGCTCGACCGACTCCGCGAGCGCTTCGCCGAACTCGAGTCGGTCGAGCGCCCGCTCGTCGACGGCGATTTCGCGGTCGTCGACCTCCGCGCGACGCTCCACGACGCCGAGGTCCCCGAGCTCTCGCGTCCCGACGCGCTCTACGAGGTCGGCTCCGGGACGTTCGTCGCGGGCCTCGACACCGAACTGCGCGGCACGCGCGCCGGCGACATCCTGCGCTTCACCGAGACCCTCGACGAACGCGCGGGGGAGCGGGCGGGCCAGACGATCTCGTTCCAGGTCCTCGTGAAGGACGTGAAGGCAAAGAAGGTCCCCGTCGCCGACGACGACTTCGCGAAGACCGCGTCGGAGTTCGACACGCTCGAGGAACTCCGCGGCGCGATCCGCGAGCAGATCGCCGAGTCCGTCGAACGCAGCGCCGACGCCGCGGTGCGCGACCGCGTCCTCGCGGCCCTCGTCGAGCGCGTGAAGGTCGACCTGCCGGACCTGCTCGTCGACGACGAGACCGAGCACCGGATGGCGCACGCGCGCGAGAACGCCGAGCGCGCCGGCATCACGCTCGAACGGGCGCTCGCCGCGCAGGGTTGGGACGTCGAGCGCTTCCGCACCGATGCCCGCGCGCACTCCGTCCGCGCGCTCACGCAGGACCTCGCGCTCGAGGCCGTCGCGCGCGCCGAGGATCTCCAGGTCTCGCCGGAGGAACTCGGTCAGGAGGTCGCGAACCTCGCGACCGCGCTCGGTCGCGACGCGAAGGAGGTCGCGCGTTCGCTCGATCGTTCCGGTCAGATCGTGGCACTGGCCGGTGATATCATCCGTTCGAAGGCGCTCGACGTGCTCGTCGAGCGCGCGAAGGTGACGCCCGAGCCGCCGGGCGCCCCGCGACCCGAGTCCACATCCGAGTGACCACCGGAGGAGTCCCGTGAGCGAGATCCGCAACTACCTGGTTCCCACCGTCGTCGAGCAGACGAGCCGCGGGGAGCGCGCGTTCGACATCTACTCCCGCCTGCTGAAGGAGCGCATCGTGTTCCTCGGCACGGCGATCGACGACACGGTCGGCAACCTCATCATGGCCCAGCTCCTGCACCTCGAGAGCGAGGACCCCGACAAGGACATCAACCTCTACATCAACTCGCCGGGCGGGGACATCACGGCCCTGTTCGCGATCTACGACACGATGCAGTACGTGAAGTGCGACGTGTCGACGACCGTCATGGGCCAGGCGGCGTCCGCCGCGGCCGTCCTGCTCGCCTCGGGCACGAAGGGCAAGCGCTACGCGCTCCCGCACTCCCGGGTGCTCCTCCACCAGCCGCACGGCGGGGCGCAGGGGCAGACGAGCGACATCGAGATCCAGGCGCGCGAGATGCTCCGGTACCGCACGCTCCTCGAGCAGATCGTGGCCGAGCACACGGGTCAGCCGGTCGAGAAGGTGAAGACCGACACCGACCGCGACTACATCCTCACGGCCGACGAGGCGCTCGCCTACGGTGTGGTCGACGAGGTCATCTCGAGCCGGAAGTTGCGTCCGGAGCTCGCGGCCGCGGCCGGGGGCAAGGCGTAGGCTCTTCGGACCGGGCCCCGGGGGGCCCACCGACGAGGTCGGGGGGATAGCGGATGGCGAGGATCGGCGACTCGGACCTGCTGAAGTGCTCGTTCTGCGGGAAGAGCCAGAAGCAGGTGAAGAAGCTCATCGCCGGTCCCGGCGTGTACATCTGCGACGAGTGCATCGACCTGTGCAACGAGATCATCGAGGAGGAGCTCGCCGAGACCTCCGAGCTGAAGCTCGACGAGCTCCCGAAGCCCCAGGAGATCTACGCGTTCCTCGATGACTACGTCATCGGCCAGGAGCACGCGAAGAAGGTCCTCTCGGTCGCCGTCTACAACCACTACAAGCGCATCCAGGTCGGTACGAAGGACGGCGAGGTCGAGCTCCAGAAGTCGAACATCCTCGTCCTCGGCCCGACCGGTTGCGGCAAGACCCTGCTCGCGCAGACGCTCGCGCGGATGCTCAACGTCCCCTTCGCGATCGCGGACGCGACCGCGCTCACCGAGGCCGGCTACGTCGGCGAGGACGTCGAGAACATCCTCCTGAAGCTCATCCAGGCCGCCGACTACGACGTGAAGAAGGCCGAGACCGGCATCATCTACATCGACGAGGTCGACAAGATCGCGCGCAAGAGCGAGAACCCGTCGATCACCCGCGACGTCTCCGGCGAGGGCGTGCAGCAGGCGCTGCTGAAGATCCTCGAGGGCACGACCGCGTCGGTCCCGCCGCAGGGCGGCCGCAAGCACCCGCACCAGGAGTTCATCCAGATCGACACGACGAACATCCTGTTCATCTGCGGCGGCGCGTTCGCGGGCCTCGAGAAGGTCGTCGAGTCGCGCATCGGTTCGCGCGGCGTCGGCTTCGGCGCCGACGTCCGCCGCGTCGGCGAGAAGGAGGTCGGGGCGATCCTCGAGCAGGTGCTCCCCGAGGACCTCCTGAAGTTCGGCCTCATCCCCTAGTTCGTCGGCCGCCTGCCGGTCATCACGAACGTCCACAACCTCGACAAGGACGCCCTCGTCGACATCCTCACGAAGCCGAAGAACGCGCTCGTGCGCCAGTACCGTCGCTTCTTCGAGTTCGACGGCGTCGAGCTCGAGTTCACCGACGACGCCCTCGCGGCGATCGCCGACCAAGCGATCCTGCGTTCGACCGGCGCCCGCGGCCTCCGCGCGATCCTCGAGGAGGTCCTCCTGAACACGATGTACGAGCTGCCGTCGCGCAAGGACGTCACGCGCTGCGTCATCGACGGCGAGGTCGTCGCGAAGAAGGTCAACCCGACCCTCGTCCCGGTGAAGGGCTCGAAGCGCCAGCGCGTCGAGCGCACGGCCTCCTAGCCCGGCCGCCGCCCGGACCCGCCCCGGACGCTCGCTAGACTCGCCCGCATGGCCGTCCCGGAGAAGCCCACCCTCGACGGGCTCGAGGCCGCGTGGGACGCGCGCTGGGAGGCCGACGGGACCTACCGGTTCGACCGCGCCCGGCCCCGCGAGGAGATCTACGCGATCGACACGCCGCCCCCCACGGCGAGCGGCTACCTCCATGCCGGGCACGTGATGTCGTACACGCACACGGACCTCGTCGCGCGCTTCATGCGGATGCGGGGCCGGACGGTCTTCTACCCGATGGGCTGGGACGACAACGGGCTGCCGACCGAGCGCCGGGTCCAGAACTACTTCGGAGCGCGCTGCGACCCATCCCTCCCGTACGTGCCGGGCCTCGACCCGGCGACGCTCGGGGGCACGGCGGAGCAGCCGGTCGCGGTGTCGCGGCCGAACTTCATCGAGCTCTGCGAGCGCCTGACCGCCGAGGACGAGAAGGCGTTCGAGGACCTCTTCCGTCGGCTCGGGCTCTCGGTGGACTGGGCCATCACGTACACGACGATCGACGGGCGGTCGCGGCGGGCGTCGCAGCGCGCGTTCCTGCGGCTCCTCGCGCGGGGCGAGGCGTACTCCTCGGAGGCGCCGACGATGTGGGACCCCGACTTCCGCACGGCGGTCGCGCAGGCCGAGATCGAGGACCGCGAGACCGACGGCCGCTACCACCGGATCCGCTTCGACCGGGAGGACGGCGGCGCGGGGATCGAGATCGAGACCTCGCGGCCGGAGCTCATCCCGGCCTGCGTCGCCCTCGTCGTGAACCCCGACGATCCCCGCGCCGCCGACCTCGTAGGCGCGAACGCACTCACGCCGCTGTTCCGCGTGCCCGTCCCCGTCGTCGCGCACCCGCTCGCCGACCCGGAGAAGGGGACCGGCATCGCGATGATCTGCACGTTCGGCGACGTGAACGACGTCACGTGGTGGCGCGAGCTCCGACTTCCGACGCGCGTGGTCGTCGGCCGCGACGGCACGATCGCGCCGCCGCGCTGGGGTGAGCCGGGATGGGAGTCGCGCGACGTCGCGGCCGCGACGGCGGCGCAGGCGGAGCTCGCCGGGCTCCCCGCGCGCAAGGCGCGCGTGCGCATCGCCGAGCTCCTCGCCGACGCGGGCGCGCTCCTGCGTGAGCCCGAGCAGGTCCGCCACGTCGTGAAGTTCTACGAGCGCGGCGAGCGCCCCCTCGAGATCATCTCGAGCCGACAGTGGTTCGTCCGCACGCTCGCGCACCGCGAGCGGCTCCTCGCCCTCGGCCGCGAGCTCCGCTGGCACCCCGAGCACATGCGCAGCCGCTACGAGTCGTGGGTGGAGGGACTGAACGGCGACTGGTGCATCAGCCGCCAGCGGTTCTTCGGCGTGCCGTTCCCGGTCTGGTACCCGCTCGACGAGCGCGGCGAGCCGATCCACGACCGACCGATCGTGGCCTCGGAGGATCGCCTGCCGGTCGACCCCTCCTCGGACGTCCCCGACGGCTACACGGCGGAGCAGCGCGGCGTGCCGGGCGGGTTCATCGGCGACCCCGACGTCATGGACACCTGGGCGACCTCGTCGGTCTCGCCGGAGATCGCCGGGGCATGGGAGGACGACCCCGACCTGTTCGCGCGGGTGTTCCCGATGGACCTGCGGCCGCAGGGCCACGACATCATCCGGACCTGGCTCTTCTACACCGTGCTGAAGTCCGAGCTCGGCCACGGGAGCCTGCCGTGGAGGAACGCCGCGATCAGCGGCTGGGTGCTCGACCCCGACCGCAAGAAGATGTCGAAGTCGAAGGGCAACGTGATCACGCCGATGCCCGTCCTCGAGCAGCACGGCGCCGACGCGGTCCGCTACTGGGCGGCGAGCGCGCGCCTCGGCATCGACACGGCGTTCGAGGAGGCGCAGATCAAGGTCGGGCGCAAGCTCGCGATCAAGATCCTGAACGCGTCGCGCTTCGTCCTCGGATTCGACGTCCCCGACGGCGAGGTGCACGACGCCCTCGATCTCGGGATGCTCCGTCGCCTCGCGGACGTCGTCCGCGAGGCGACGGAGGCCTTCGAGGACTACGACCACGCCCGGGCCCTCGACCTCGTCGAGCGCTTCTTCTGGGGCTTCACCGACGACTACCTCGAGCTCGTGAAGAACCGGGTCTACGGCTCGGCCGGACCGGCGGCCGCCTCGTCGGCGGCGACGGCGCTCCGCACGGCCCTCACCGTGCTCCTGCGGCTGTTCGCGCCGTTCCTGCCGTACGTGACCGAGGAGGTCTGGTCGTGGTGGCGCGAGGGCTCCGTCCACCGCCAGGCGTGGCCGGTCCCCGGCGAGCTGCCGGAGGGCGGCGACCCGCTCGTCTACGCGGTCGCGGCGGACGTCCTGACGGCCGTCCGCCGGGAGAAGGCCCTCGCGAAGCGCTCGCTGCGCGCGCCGGTGCGCCGGTTCGAGGTCCGCGGCGACGAGGCGCGCCTCGCGGCGCTCGCGCCCGGGTTCGCCGACCTCATCCAGGCGGGCGCGATCGCGGAGCTCGTCACCGCGCCCGGCGCGGACGACGTCCTCGTGGAACTCGCCCCCGACGAGGGCTGAACGTGCGCTTCGAGCAGGCGATCGCCGAACTCGACGCGCGCCAGCCCGAGCAGCAGCCGAAGCCCGACCTCGCGCGGATCCGCCAGGTGCTCTCGCTCCTCGACGAGCCGCAGCTCACGTTCCCGACCGTCCACATCACCGGCACGAACGGCAAGACGACGACCTCGCGCCTGTCGTCGGCACTCGCGTGCGCGCACGGGCTCGCGACCGGGCTGTTCACCTCGCCGCACCTGCTCTCGGTCACCGAGCGGATGCAGGTGTGCGGCGCGCCGATCTCCCGCGACGAGTTCGGCGAGGAGTACGAGCACCTGCTGCCGTTCCTCATCACCGTCGACCAGACGGTCGGCGGCGTCTCGTACTTCGAGGCCCTCACCGCGCTCGCGTTCCTGTGGTTCGCCGACAAGCCGGTCGACCTCGGCGTGATCGAGGTCGGGATGGGCGGTACGTGGGACGCGACGAACCTCGTGCGCGGCGACGTCGCGGTCCTGTGTCCGGTCGGCCTCGACCACCCGGAACTCGGCTCGACGATCGCGGCGGTCGCGACGGAGAAGGCCGGCATCATCAAGCCGGGGCGGATCGCGGTCGTGCGCGAGCAGCTGCCCGAGGCCTTCGAGGTGATCGACGCGCGCTGCCGCGAGTACGAGGTGCGGATGCTCTACGAGGGGCGCGACTGGGAGGTGCGCGAGACGCCGGCCGTCGGCGGGCAGTCGCTCGACGTGCGCGGCGTCGAGGGGGAGTACGACGACGTGCTCCTGTCGCTGTTCGGGCGGTTCGCGGGCCGCAACGCCGGCGCGGCGATCGTCGCGATCGAGGCGGCGCTCGGACGTCCGCTCGACGACGAGGCCCTGCGGACGGCGCTCGGGGAGGCGACCTCGCCCGGACGGATGGAGGTGGTCGGGCGACGGCCGCTCGTCGTCCTCGACGGCGCCCACAACCCGGCCGCGGCCGTCGCACTCGCCGAATCCCTCGTCGACGCGTTCTCCTGGTCGCGGCTCCACCTCGTCGTCGCGGCGTTCCGCGACAAGGACACCGCGGGCGTCCTCGCGCCACTCGCCCCGCTCGCGGACCGCACGTACGCGGCGGCGAACGGCAGCCCGCGGTCGCGCACGGCCGACGACGTCGCGGGGCTCCTCGCGGCGGCGGGCGCGCCGGGGGAGACCTTCCCGACGGTGGCCGACGCGCTCGCTGCCGCTCGCGCGTCGGCGGGGACCGACGACCTCATCCTCGTGACGGGCTCTCTGTACACTGTCGCCGACGCCCGCCGGGCGCTCGGAGGATCCTGAGGATGGCCGTCGAGTCCACGCTGCTCATCGTGAAGCCGGACGGCGTCCGCCGTGGGCTCACCGGCGAGGTCCTGCGCCGCATCGAGACGAAGGGCCTGAAGGTCGCGGACCTGCGGATGTTCCGGATCGATCGTGCGCTCGCGGAGCGGCACTACGGCGAGCACCGCGAGAAGCCGTTCTTCGGCGAACTCGTCACGTTCATCACGTCGGGACCGGTCGTCATCGCCCGCGTCGAGGGCGAGCGCGCGATCTCCGCGCTGCGGACGCTCATGGGCCCGACCGACCCGACGACCGCGCCGCCCGGCACGATCCGCGGCGACCTCGCGACGGTCATCACCGAGAACGTCGTGCACGGCAGCGACTCGCCCGAGTCCGCCGAGCGCGAGCTCGCGCTCTTCTTCTCCGCGTAGGGCGGGGTCGCGCCGACCGGAGCGGTCGGGGCCTACGGACGCCGGAACGCGACGACCGCGTTCTGGCCGCCGAAGCCGAACGAGTTCGAGATCGCGACGCGCACGTCCGCCTGCCGCGCGACGTTCGGCACGTAGTCGAGGTCGCAGGCCGGGTCGGGGAACTCGTGGTGGATCGTCGGCGGGATGCTCCCGCGGTCGATCGCGAGGCAGGAGATCGCCGCCTCGACGGCGCCGGCGGCGCCGAGCATGTGGCCGGTCATCGACTTCGTCGAGGAGATCGCGACGCGGCGGGCGTCCTCGCCGAGCGCCGCCTTCAGCGCCGCCGTCTCGCCCGCGTCGTTCAGCGGGGTCGACGTGCCGTGCGCGTTCACGTAGTCGACGTCACCCGGCGTGAGGCCAGCGTCGCCGAGCGCGGCGCGGATCGCCATCGCGGCCCCGGAACCCTCCGGGTCCGGCGCGGTGATGTGGTACGCGTCGTCGGAGGCGCCGTAGCCGCAGATCTCGGCGTAGACGCGCGCGCCGCGCGCCCGGGCGCGTTCCTCGTCCTCGAGGATGAGCGCGCACGCGCCCTCGGACATCACGAAGCCGCTGCGCTTCGCGTCGAAGGGCCGACACGCCCGCTCGGGGTCGGGTTCCTTCGTGAGCGCCCCCATCTGCGCGAACGCCGCGAGGCAGATCGGCAGCGTCGCCGCCTCCGAGCCGCCGGCGACGATGAGGTCGGCGCGCCCCTCGCGGATCGCGCGGAAGGCCTCGCCGACCGCGTGCGCGCCGGAGGCGCATGCGGAGACCGTGGCGAAGTTCACGCCGGTGAGCCGCATGAGCATCGCGATGTGGCCGCCCGGGCCGTTCGCCATGAGCCCGGGGACCATGAACGGGCTCACGCGGCCGGCGCCGCGTTCGAGCATCGTGCGGTGGTTGTCGATGAGCGTCTCGATGCCGCCGATCCCGGTGCCGAAGATCACGCCGCCGCGGTCGGGCGCGACCTCGGGGTCCCCGGCGTCCGCCCAGGCGAGCTTCGCGGCGGCGACGGCGAACTGGACGAAGCGGTCGGTGCGGCGGACCTCCTTCGGATCCATCCACGCGCCGGCGTCGAAGCCGTCGACCTCGGCGGCGATGTGGACGGGCAGGTCGGAGGTGTCGAAGCGGGTGATCGTCCGGATGCCGTTGCGGCCCCCGGTCGCGCCCGCCCAGAAGTCGTCGACCCCGATCCCGATCGGGGTGACCGGACCGATCCCGGTGACGACGACCTTCCGACCCATCGGGACGGTCAGATCCCGAGCTTCCCGGCGACGAGGTCGACGGCCGCGCCGACGGTCTTCACCGGCTCCATCTCCTCCTCGGGGATCTCGATGCTCCACTCCTCCTCGAGCGCGAGCACTGCCTCCACGAGGTCGAGCGAATCCGCTTTCA